>NZ_DIQL01000062.1:78960-80870 GCF_002427225.1 Proteiniphilum sp. UBA5463
TCCTATAGGCAGAATCATCTCTATTATCAAAATGTTGCAAACATAGCAGAGAAACAGGGTAATTTTGAAATGGCAAACAGATACCGGAGACAGGCTTCAGATCTATATAAGAACTCAGTTAGGGACAGGCTGGATACTCAGATTGCAGAGTTGGAGAAAAAATATGATCTCACGGAAGCGGAGAACGAGGTGTTGAGAACTCATCAGCAGAACCTGAGAATTGTTATTGGAGCACTGATACTGGTTATAGTGGTTATAGTTATTGCAATGAACGCTCTGCGATTGAGAAGAATGGCCCGGCTAAAGCTGATGAACGCAGAATACAAGATGCAACAGCAGGAGTTGCAGGCAAAAATAATGATGGATGAGGCACGAAAGAGAAAGTGGTTGCTGCAGCTTTATAGCAATATCTCTGACCGGCTCACATTCCTGCAGGGAGAATTTGAGATGCTTACGCAACGGTATATCTCTTCTCATCCGAATGTGTATAAAGCGATGGAGAATATTCTGAAAAAAACTGATACAGATCTCAGAGATATTACCAACACGCTGTCACCCGACGATGAAACATTCTACTCTTATACAAAGTTGAAGAACGAGCAATGTGACTTTAATGCAAATGAGAAAATGTTGCTGATGCTGTTGGCGTGCAATGCCGATAACAGGCAGCTGGCCACTTTTATGAACACTACCGTGGAAAGTATTCGTGTAAGAAAATCGCAACTCAAGAAAAAAATGTCTGAAAAAGGACTCGAAACCTCTCCTTTTTTTGATTAATTACCGTTAAAGTCGCACAGGGTAACACCCATATAATTAGGCAGATATACCTGCTGGTGCCGTTAAAGTTGCATCGGGGTATTGACTTATATGTCATTACTGTATTACTTTGTGTCGTAATTATATAATTTGAAAAACGTTTTGAAACGCGCATGAAAAATATTTAACATTACAAAATAATTATTTTTAGTTATATTCACCTAAAACAAAAAAATAATAGCAGTATGAAAAAAACTATGTTGTCGTTATTCTTGATTGTTGTGCCAATTGCACTTCTGTTGCCCTCAACTATAACAAATGAGGTAAAGGATGATTTGGAAGATAGAATTGAATTAGGAAGAGAGGGTGGTACAACCCGGATTGCGAATTCTCGCACTATGATGAGCATGACTGTTGCTGAACCGGTTTTAGTGGAAGCTCACAGCTCCAGGAATATTGTCACAATCTCAGTACAAAACTACCGTGGTGGAGCATGGGTGGAAATAATTGGATCAAAAGGTGCAAAACAGTACTATTTTGAAGTGTATGATATGGGATTTGACGTTGTAAGCCTGTCCGGGCTTCCTGCAGACAAGTATACCATTCGCATTATGTTGGGTACCGAGACATTTACAGGAACATTTAAGAAAGGAATGTATGGAAACAATTAACAGAAAAGAAAGATCGGGAGGTATTCGTAAATATTTGCTTACAGATGTGGCTTCATGCACTTTCACATTCTCGGATGGGCTCAAAAGTAAGGTGAGCTCAATGCCCGATAAGGAAGTAGTACTTGTTAAACTGATTCCCCGAACATCTAAATCGAAAATTTTCGAGGATAGCGTTCTGAAGAACTATTCATCGGCAAGAAACGTGAAAGAACTGGCTAACCTGTGTCATTACGACTGTTTAAGGACATTTACCCGACATTTCAAGAAGAGCTTCGATCAGACTCCATATCAATGGATGATTGACCGGAAAATGGAGGAAATATACTCATTGGTACAAAATTCTGATATCTCAATAACAGAGATTTCAAAAATGTATGACTTTAAAAGTGTGTCGCACCTGGTAAATGCATTCAGTAAAAAATTTGGAATATCACCTCACAAGAGCAGATTATCGAACGCTATCTGACTCTGATTTTTACAAAT
>NZ_DIQL01000062.1:81125-90838 GCF_002427225.1 Proteiniphilum sp. UBA5463
GGGATTTTTAGGGAATATTCGTATTCCATACTGGTGTGTTCCGGGATCGTTGGGCGACTTGCTTGTTTCGAAATACAACAGGGTGCCTTCTTTCTTTACAAGCTCAAACTCGTACGAATCAATAAATTGCGGTTCTTTTGTCATTGTGTCGTGGTCAACAACTACACACTCAACACCAAAATCGCAGGCCATATCTTTCTTGTCGATGACAACACGGCCGTAAATCTCTTTGTTGCTGTTGTTGAAATCTACCTTCTGGTTAGGATTGAACTCTAGCTTGATTACTTCGAATTTATCCCATTTCGATGCAGTGTCTTCCTTCCATTTTACAATCTCTTTTGCTTTAGCGTAATTGTTAGCCTGGAGAATGTGTGAACGCTTTGCCAGCTTATTGTAGAAAAGATTGTAATAGTCGTCCATCATTCGTTTTGTGGTGAAGTTGGGTGCAATCTCAGCCATTGATTTTTTGATGTACTGTATCCATTCGTAAGAGTAACCATAGCTGTTGTGAGCGTAATATAACGGTATGATTTCGTTCTCAAGCATAGAATAGATGGTAGAAGCATCAAGCTCATCCTGGAAAGACTGGCTGTCGTAAGTCTTTTTTTCGGTTAATGCCCAGCCGGCGCCCTCCCTGTATCCTTCGTACCACCATCCGTCTAACACGGAAAGGTTGAGAACACCATTCATCTCGGCCTTCTCGCCCGATGTGCCCGATGCTTCCTGTGCACGGGTAGGGGTGTTAAGCCAGATGTCCACGCCTGAAACCAATCTCTTGGCAAGGCGCATATCATAATTCTCTAAGAAGATGATCTTGCCAAGGAACTCGGGACGACGCGAAATTTCAACAATCTGCTTGATAAGCCCTTGTCCGCCGCCATCGGCAGGATGTGCCTTACCGGCAAAAATAAACTGAACCGGGTATTTGGGATTGTTGACAATTCTGGACAACCTTTCTAAATCGGTGAAAAGCAGATGTGCCCGTTTGTAGGTGGCAAACCTGCGTGAGAAACCAATTAGCAGAGCGTTGGGATTCACCTCTTCTAGCATGCTCATGATCCTGGAAGGATCGGCCTGGTTCTTTAGCCATCCTTCGGTAAACTCAATCCGGATATAGTCAACTAGCTTCTTCTTCAGATGCATGCGGAGAGCCCACAGTTCATTATCACTCACATCGTAAATCTTTTTCCATATTTCGGGATTCGACTGATCATTAAAGAACGAATCGCCGAAATACTTTTCGTAAAGCGCCTTTACCGAAGATGTAGCCCAACTTGGCAGGTGCACGCCGTTGGTCACATAGCCTACATGCAGCTCTTTGGGGAAGTAGCCTTTCCAGACCGGCTGGAACATTTTTTGGGATACGGCACCGTGCAGTTTGCTCACACCGTTTGTCTCTTGTGCAGTATTCAGGGCGAACACACTCATGGAGAATTTTTCGTTTGTGCCTGGATTGGCACGCCCCATGTCCATGAACTGCTGCCAGGGAATACCCATCTTTTGAACAATGGGTGTCATGTATTTGGCTATGAGCGATTCATCAAAATAGTCGTGACCTGCAGGTACCGGGGTGTGAACCGTATATAGCGATGAGGCACGAACAACCTCAAGGGCTTCGCGGAACGAAAGCTTCTCTTCAACCACGTAGTCGCGCAGACGCTGCACATTTATAAAGGCTGCATGTCCCTCGTTCATATGATACACATCCTTTTTGATGCCCAGCTTCTTTAAAAGAAGGATGCCGCCAATGCCCAGTAAATATTCCTGTTTCATACGGTTCTCCCAGTCACCGCCATACAGCTGGTGGGTGATGGAGCGGTCGTAATCGCTGTTCTGCTCAATATCGGTATCCATCAGATAAAGGTTGATGCGCCCCACGGCCACCTTCCATACGTTAGAATAGATGAGGCGGTCATGGAAGGGTACGGTTAGAATCATTGGAGTATCGTCAGGATTCATCATCTGTGTTATGGGCAGGCTGCCGAAGTTCTGAGGTTCGTAGTTGGCTATCTGTTGACCGTCAATAGAAAGAGTCTGGGTGAAGTATCCGTAACGGTAGAGAAAACCTACCGCAGTCATGTCAACGTTGCTGTCACTGGCCTCCTTCAGGTAGTCTCCTGCAAGAATGCCAAGGCCACCCGAGTAGATCTTCAATACGTGAGATAACCCGTATTCCATACTGAAGTAGGCTACACTTGGGCGCTCCTTGTCATGTGGAATGCTCATATAGTTTTTAAAGTTGTCGTAAATATGCTGGATCCGTCGCATGAGCTCATGATTATTTACCACATTCTCAGTGATATTGGGTTGTAGATTCTGCAGCATCTCAACCGGGTTTTTGCCGCTTTTTTCCCACTCGTCGGGGTCCAGGGTCTCTAAAATTGCTTTTACCTCCTCATTCCATACCCACCATAGGTTTTGTGTAATCTCTTTTAGCGGCCGCAACTGGGCAGGTAATTCTGAATGAACATGAATATCTTTCCATACGGGTGTATTTGAATAACTTGACTGAATAATCATTGTTGTTAGTTTTACTTAATTATTATAGGTTGATTTTATTTGGTAGAGTAGAAAACATTACCATGTCAAGATTTTGAACGATACAGATGCAATTATAATGATTTTAATGTTAATAGCCTAAAAAACATTGTTAAACACCATTAGATGCTGCTGCAAACGTTATGTTTCTAATCTGCTTTAAGTTTATACGGTTTTGACAATCTGATGAACGAGTTGTGCAAAGCTTTGCTGTAGGCTTCCTGGTAGAAAGAGATGAAATGTGGCCAGTCGGCTTTGTCTGATAGTGTGGAGGCACTGTGTTTAAGCATCTTTACCTGTTCGCTGCTCTTCAGCGAAAAATCGCTTATGAGACCGGCAATCTCCTCGGCAACATCCATGTAATTTTCATCGTTGCGGTAAATCACCTGAATTCCATCGTCAAGCCCATTTTTTTTATCACTCCTCTTTTTGGCCCACACCCCGAATCCTGAAAGTGAAGTGGTGATGGTGGGGATGGAGAAGGCCACACTCTCGTGCGGGGTATATCCCCAAGGCTCGTAGTATGAAGGGAACACCGACATGTCGAGGCCTATAAGAAGATCGTAATAGGGAAGATTGAAAATTCCATCGTCGCCATTTAAATATGAGGGAACAAAGATAATTTTTACCCTGTCATTGGGAGAATTACAGATACCAAGATGCCTCAGACGGCTCATTACAATGTCGTGTTGCGGGTCAACAAGCTGGTGAGTAACATAAGGGCAACCCTGCGATGAGTCATTCTTTTCAGGTGGTGTATTGTCTTCCAAAAGGAGTGCCTGCAGGTCTTTACGCGGCCCACTAATCCAACCGGGGACCATGATGAAAGCAATTACATCTTTTGTCAGCTGCGGCATTTTCCTTAGCAGGTTCATCGCATCAATAAAAACATCTATTCCCTTGTTTTTATATTCATATCTTCCACTGATGCCTATAAGTAACGCATCTCTGTGGATTGCGTGCCCGAGAGTCTTCTCCGCTACGTTCATTAATACTTTTCTACCCTTTTTACGTGCATGGTCGTAGGTAATTCCTTTTGGAATGAAATCTTTCTCAAATCCGTTGGGAGTGACAACATCGGGGTGGCGATTAAGGAACTGGGCACATTCTGAAGCTGTTATCTCGCTCACAGTGGTGAAACAATCGACGTTTAGAGCAGCTTTTTTCTCTAAAGAGTGTTTGGCAGCCATATTAAGCTGGCGTGCCATCTGATCGCCGTTGTATCCTTTTAAATGATTATACAGAGGAAGATTGTTGCCGGCTATTGAGCGGCCTAACGAGGTGGCGTGAGTGGTGAAGATGGTGGCAATCTTGGGTACGTACTTTTTAATATAGAGTGCGCCGGTGCCAAGCATCCATTCGTTGAAATGGGCGATTACGTTGTCGGCCTCGAGATGGTGGAAACGATAAAAACTCTCGATAACAAGTCCCGTGGAGTATGCAAATATTGCTGATTCATGATAGTCGCCGTATGCAGCTATCGAGTCCACCCCATAATCAAGCCACATCTTTGTGTAGATATCGTTCTGCTTCTCAAAGAATGGTTTGAATTTCACCAGAAAAACAATAGGCTCTCCCGGCACCAGCCAGCGGCCAGCTCTGATTTCGAGATGCTGATTGTGCAAGGCAAAGTCGCGCCATGATGCGTAAAGTGCCGGATCTTCCTTGAACCATGGACTCTCCTTTTCAAGCCAGATGTCGGGGCCTATAAAGAATATTCTGTCTTTATAGATACTTTGAAGGGTATTGGCCCGGGTTGATAATACGGTGTAGATACCACCTACCTTGTTGCATACTTCCCAACTGGTTTCGAAAATGTAGTTAGGTGTATGCCTGGCATCTGTCTGCATATAAATCCTTTTCTTGAATAAACGCGACAAAGATAATAAAAAATGACTTAACTTTGCACTTTCTATGAATGGTTGAAACAATAAAAATTGATAAACTACAGCTAAGGGTTGAAAAACATCCTAATGTGGCGGCGGCGGATTCATTACTGAAAAATGTTAACATTTTATCGGTAAAGGGTTTGCAGGGGTCGTCACGGGCCATCTTTGCCGTGGGAATGTACAGGAAACATCCGCGAACGTACCTGTATATTCTGAATGACGCGGAAACAGCAGGTTATTTCTATCACGATGTTTTACAGCTTATAGGGCCTGGTGATTTGATGTTCTTTCCCTCTGCATATAAGAGGGCTGCAAAATACGGACAGCCTGATGCGGCAAACGAGGTACTGCGAACAGAGTTATTGTGCCGGCTGCAGGGAGAAAGCAGCCCGTTGATTATTGTAAGCTTTCCCGATGCGCTGGCGGAAAAAACCGTTTCAGCAGTGCTACTCAGGGAGAATACACTTAATGTGTCGGTGGGTGAAAGGATTGATTCGTCATTCGTGAGTGAGATGTTAGACAGTTACGGGTTTCAATATACTGATTATGTGTATGAACCGGGACAGTATGCCCTTAGGGGTAGCATTCTCGATGTATTCTCGTTCTCAAGTGAGTTCCCTTACCGTATTGATTTTTTTGGAGATGAGGTGGAAACCATCAGAAATTTCGATCCGGAGACCCAACTCTCTAATGAGAAATTCAACCATATACGCATCGTTCCGGAATTTGTGAATTCTGATTCCGGAAAGGCATCGCTGTTCGACTACCTCCCGGCAACCTCGGTTATAGGGATAGAAGATATTCGCTGGATATCAAGCCGTGTGGAGTCGCTAAATGATGATTTACTGCATATTGATGTCAGAGATGTGGAGTTTGTAAAGGCAGACATGTTATCGAAAAATGATTTTATTAAGGGCTTAAAACAATTCAAACAACTTCGTTTCGATGTTAAGATGGCAGATACACCCGATGCATCCATCGATTTCAAGACTTCTTTGCAACCGCTCTATCACAAAAACTTCGATTTGGTGAGCAGCTCTTTTCATCAGTTCATTGATGATGGCTATACAATATATGTACTAAGCGATAGCGAAAAGCAACAGAAACGTCTTTACCACATTTTTGAAGATCGCGACGACCCCATCCCGTTTATTCCGGTGAATAAAACTTTGCATGAAGGTTTTTCGGATGAGACACTGAAAATCTGCTGTTTTACCGATCATCAGATTTTCGACCGTTTTCACAAATATAGCCTGAAATCCGACAGAGTACGCTCAGGCAAGCTGACACTTACACTAAAAGAGATAAATCAGCTTCAACAGGGCGATTATGTGGTGCATATGGATCACGGTGTTGGCAGGTTTGCGGGTCTGGTGAGGCTTCGTATAGGAGATAAGGTGCAGGAGGTGATTAAACTTACTTATCTGAATAACGATGCGGTGTTTGTATCAATTCACTCGCTGCATAAGATTTCTAAATATAAGGGAAAGGAGGGTGAACAGCCGCAACTGAACAAACTGGGCTCCGGCGCATGGGAAAGGGTGAAAGAGCGTACAAAATCGAAGATCAAGGATATTGCACGCGACCTGATTAGGTTATACGCCAAACGACTGCAGGAGAAGGGCTTTGCTTACTCAAGGGACACATATATGCAGACTGAACTGGAGGCTTCGTTCATGTATGAAGATACGCCCGACCAGATAAAAGCTACACGCGATGTAAAGGCTGATATGCAAAGCGAGCGTCCCATGGATCGGCTTATTTGTGGAGATGTGGGCTTCGGCAAAACAGAGATCGCTATTCGTGCCGCTTTCAAGGCTGCAGTTGATGGCAAGCAGACTGCTTTACTGGTGCCGACCACTGTATTGGCTACACAGCATTATCATACGTTCAGTGAGAGGCTGGCGAATTTCCCGGTTAAAGTGGATTATTTGAGCCGTGCGAGATCGTCAAAAGAGCAAAAGTCGATCCTCAGCGATCTGAAAGATGGTAAAATAGATATCATCATAGGTACTCACAGACTGGTTGGAAAGGATGTGCAATTCAAGGACCTGGGATTGCTTATCATCGATGAGGAACAGAAATTCGGTGTCTCAACCAAAGAGAAGTTGAAACAGATGAAGGTGAATATAGATACACTCACTATGACTGCTACGCCCATTCCAAGGACTTTACAGTTTTCACTTATGGGGTCGCGTGACCTTTCAACCATAGGAACGCCTCCGCCAAACCGTTATCCGGTGCAGACCGAAGTTCATACATTCGATATGGAAATTATTCGCGATGCAGTGAATTTTGAAATGAGCCGGAACGGACAAGTGTTTATCGTGAATAACCGTATCAAGAATATTTACGAGATAGAGGCTCTTATAAAACGGGAGATTAAGGGAGTAAGTATAGCTGTGGGACATGGGCAGATGGATCCGAAAAAATTGGAGGAGGTAATTGCCGACTTTATAAACCAGGAGCATGATGTGCTTATTGCCACGACCATAATAGAGTCGGGAATTGATATGCCCAATGTGAATACCATTATTGTGATGGATGCACATAATTTCGGGTTGAGCGACCTGCATCAGTTGAGGGGAAGAGTGGGGCGAAGTAACCGTAAGGCGTTCTGCTACCTGCTTGCCCCACCTCTTTACACGTTGAGCAGTGAGTCGCGACGAAGATTGCAGGCGATAGAGAACTTTGCAGAGCTGGGTAGCGGTATTCATATTGCCATGCAGGATCTGGATATCAGGGGGGCAGGCAACTTGCTGGGAGCGGAACAGAGTGGGTTTATAGCCGACCTGGGCTATGAAACTTATCAGAAAATCCTTTCCGAAGCTGTACACGAGCTTCGGAAAGATGAGTTTTCGGAACTCTATAAGGAACAGCAGGAGATAAAAGCATCGGATCTGAACTTCGTTGATGAAGTGCTTGTGGAAAGCGACCTTGAGCTGATGTTTCCGGCTACATATATACCAAACGACTCGGAGAGGGTGGCTATATACCGTGAGCTTGACAGTATGGAGACAGAAACGGAAATACTTAATTTTACCGGGCGGATAGAGGACAGATTTGGAAAAATACCGCAACAGGGTAAAGAGCTGATTAGAATAGTGAGGCTTCGTCGTATTGCGAAATCGCTGGGATTGGAAAAGATTGTACTGAAAAACGGGCAAATGACTCTCTTCCTGATCTCAGATCCGGAATCTCCATATTACAGCTCATCAATATTTGATAATTTATTAAATTATGTGCAGCTCCATCCGCGGCAATGCCGGCTGCGGGAGAATGGAAAAAAACGGTCTGTAATGATCAGTAACGTGGAAACAGTGGAGAATGGAGTAGCTATTCTTGAGGATATGCTCAAAACAGCCCCTCTATAGATAGATAGCGCTCGCCGGTGTCGTAATTGAAAGTGAGAATACGCTTCCTGTCGCTTAGCTCAGTTATTTTCTGCGCTACTGCAGCCAGAGCCGCGCCGGTGGAAATGCCTCCTACGATACCCTCTTCGCGGGCAAGACGTCTGGAATAATCAAAAGTTTCATCCCTGGTCACTTTTATAACACTGTCTATGATGGTAAGATCAAGAATGTCGGGAATAAAACCCGCCCCGAGACCCTGAATAGCGTGTGGTCCCTGCTTCCCCTCGGTGATGAAGGGTGAATCGGCAGGTTCAATACCGATCACCTGCAAGGAAGGGAATTTTTTCTTCAACTCTCTTCCAACACCGGTGATATGGCCTCCCGTACCGATACCTGTAATAAGATAGTCAAGGCCTTCAGGAAAATCGTTGAGTATCTCCTTTGCCGTTTTTTCAGCATGTACATTTGGGTTGGATTTATTCATAAACTGTTGAGGAATCCATGAACCGGGAGTAGCGCTCTTTATCTCTTCGGCTTTTTCTATGGCTCCTTTCATTCCCTTCTCACGAGGGGTCAGAACAAGTTTTGCGCCGTAAAGAGCCACTAAGCGTCGACGTTCAACCGACATCGATTCGGGCATAACAATGATTACTTTGTACCCTTTAACAGCACCAACAAATGAGAGACCTACGCCAGTGTTACCCGAAGTGGGTTCTATGATGGTGTCACCTGGTTTCAATATACCCTGTTTTTCGGCATCTTCTATCATCGATAATGCAATGCGGTCTTTGATGCTGCCTCCAGGGTTCT
The DNA here is from genome assembly GCF_002427225.1 of Proteiniphilum sp. UBA5463. Lineage (NCBI taxonomy): Bacteria > Pseudomonadati > Bacteroidota > Bacteroidia > Bacteroidales > Dysgonomonadaceae > Proteiniphilum > Proteiniphilum sp. UBA5463. Next base: position 89,716 of record NZ_DIQL01000062.1, read on the forward strand.
GCTTCTCCAGTTTAATCCATACATCATGTGCAGGGAATAAACGGTTTAAACGTACGTGTGGTGTATTTCCAATTGCCTCTAAAATATTGTTGTACTTCATAACTATTTTGCTGTTTGGAATGATATGAGTGATACTATGCTCCTGTTTGTATTAATAGTTGTAAGAACGGTTGAAAGAGCGTCAGATCACAAAATCATTCGGGTGAATAAAATCTTTTACGGTTCTTATTTTTACATCTACGGTATTGTAAACCATAGAATAGGGAATTACGCTTTGTGTGAGCCATGCACCACCGCCTATGGTGGAGTCGTGACCGATTACAGTTTCTCCTCCTAAAATTGTTGCATTTGCATAAATTACCACGTTGTCTTCAACGGTAGGATGCCGTTTTACATCGGATAACTTCTTTTCAACATATAATGCTCCGAGTGTAACACCTTGGTATATCTTCACATTGTTGCCTATTTGGGTGGTTTCGCCAATCACTATTCCGGTTCCGTGATCCATGAAGAAATTATTCCCTATTTTTGCTGCAGGGTGGATGTCGATGCCCACCTTTGAGTGAGCATATTCGGAGAAGATCCTGGCAATAAGTGGCACACCAAGGTGATGGATCTCGTGGGCAATACGGTGCACGCATAGAGCGTAAAAGCCGGGATAAGCTATAATTACCTCCTCAAGAGTCTTGGCTGCCGGATCGAACTTCAAATAACAGGTGGCGTCTTCGAATAGCCGTTTTTGAAGTGTGGGGAATCTCCTGAAAAATTCTTCAGTAATATCATCAGCCTTTTTTTCACTGGTTAGTGCGGCTATGTTAGAGTGAAATAAACCCGCAGTTTCAATCAACCCTCCGTGTACATTATGCGATTTGGGACAATCGCATATGGGAAACATAAAGGTGATAAAAGAATCGATAATTTTATCCAGTTCGCATTTGTTGATAGGAATGCTGATTGGTGGGGGATTGAACTGTTGTATAAGTTCTAAAGTATTGTTGGTCATTATGATGTGGGTTTAGAAAGAAATTTAATGCAGTTGCTTTTGATAGATAAACGGATAACACGCCTGTTTGTTCCCGGGAGAACTGCATCCGTTTTTTTCGAGCAGATTTATTCCGGACAG
>NZ_DIQL01000062.1:90935-98941 GCF_002427225.1 Proteiniphilum sp. UBA5463
CAGATTTATTCCGGACAGTGTTAAATTCCTATAGATTCGCATAATAAAGTTTATTTGATGACCAGACTGGGTTGGCGCCTGCTAAGATGACGAGAGGGAGGGTGGGGGTGTCAGGGTTGGCATGGCTTCTAAATAATTTTAAAGTGAAACGAGATTCCCAAATGAAAATCTCGTTTCTTAAAACTGTTATTTTGTTTTTAATGCCTCAAAAATGAGCTTTTCAAGCTCTTCCGACAGTTCGGGATTATCTTTCACTGCAGCTTTAGCTGCATCGCGTCCCTGTCCTAACTTGGTATCGTTGTAGCTGTACCACGAACCGCTCTTTTTGATGATGTTCAGATCTGCTCCTAAGTCAATAATCTCACCGGTACGAGAAATACCTTCACCGAACATGATATCGAATTCTGCCTTTTTGAATGGAGGTGCAACTTTGTTTTTTACTACCCTTACGCGCGTCGGCCTTCCTATCTGTTCTTCTCCATCCTTTATGGGAGAACCGTTGCCTCGGATATCGAGGCGCACCGATGCGTAAAACTTCAAAGCATTGCCGCCGGTAGTTGTTTCAGGATTACCGAACATGACCCCAATTTTCTCACGAAGCTGATTAATAAAAATGCAGGTGGTGTTTGTTTTGCTTATTGCGGCAGTAAGCTTCCTGAGCGCCTGTGACATCAGACGTGCCTGAAGCCCCACGTTGGAGTCCCCCATTTCTCCTTCGATCTCTTTTTTAGGAGTGAGTGCGGCAACAGAGTCTATCACGATAATATCCACAGCGGAAGAGCGGATAAGCTGTTCAGCGATCTCCAGTGCTTCCTCGCCGCTGCTGGGTTGTGAAATAAGCAGGTCGTCTGTCTTAACACCCAATTTTTCAGCATAGAAACGGTCGAATGCATGCTCTGCATCAATAAAAGCAGCCACGCCACCTACTTTCTGAGCTTCTGCAATAGCATGGATAGCAAGTGTGGTCTTACCGGACGATTCCGGCCCGTAAATTTCAATTACACGGCCCCGTGGATATCCGCCCACGCCCAAAGCCACGTTTAATCCTATTGATCCGGTAGAGATCACCGGCATTTCTTCCACCTTCTCATCACCCATAATCATTATGGAGCCTTTGCCGTATGTTTTTTCAATCTTGTCCATTGCGGCACGCAACGCTTTCAGTTTTTCATTGTTTTTGTTGTCCTTTATTTCTTCTGCCATATTATTTTTTGTTTGATTGATAATTCAGTTGATCTTTCAGACGATTCTTTCAAAGAAACAAACATCTAAATCGGGGGACAATGCAATTAAAGTGTGCGTGACGCACCTTTGCCAATGGCGTTATCCCATCTCTAATATCTGTTTTGCATGATTCTTTGTATCCACTTTTCTACCCTCAATGATGTGCCGTATAATGCCGTTTTCATCGATAAGGAAGGTGGTACGAACGGTACCCATGTATTTTTTGCCCGCCATGGATTTCTCCTGCCAAACGCCGAACAGTTCTACCAGTTTTTTATCGGTATCGGCAATAAGAGGAAAGGGGAGTGAAAACTTATCAATAAATTTTTGATGCGATGTTTCACTGTCTATGCTTACGCCTGCTATCTCGTAACCGGCCCTGAGAAGTTCAGTGTAGCCATCGCGCAAACTACATGCCTGAGCCGTGCATCCCGGTGTGTTGTCTCTTGGGTAGAAGTAAAGGGCAAGCTTTTTCCCTGCAAAATTGCTCATTTTCACTGTCTTTCCGTTCTGGTCAGTTCCCAGGATTTCGGGTATTTTGTCGCCAATATATAAAGCCATTGAATAGTTTTTTAAGTGGGTTACTCGTCAAAGATAAGAAAATAATCGGTAGCCGGAAAATGAATAATTGTCTATTTTTACGTCAGTTTATACATTCCTCCCGGCAGTGATTCTACTAGGTTTTTCACTTCCAGCTCCAGGAGAGTCATGAATAGCTCCGGAACGGGTGTGTTGAGTTCAATGGCGAGCTTGTTCACATGCATTGAGCCGGATCTTTCCAGAGCACTGAAAATCTGTTTTCCCTCTTCCGACAGATCCGGGAACAGCTCTTGTTGTACAGGGAGAGTCTCTTTTTCTTTTGTTTCCCATCCCATGTGGGCAATAAAATCATCGGTACTCTGCAGTAATACCGCTTTATTGTCGGATATCAGCCGATTACATCCGGTTGACATCTTATCATGAACACGACCGGGCAGGGCAAATACCTCCCTGAAATATGAATTCGCGATATCGGCAGTGATTAGTGAACCGCCTTTTACTCCCGATTCTATTACTACCACTGCATCTGCCATGCCCGCGACAATACGGTTCCGTCTCACGAAATTATGCTTGTCAGGATTTGTTTCACTTGGAAACTCAGTTAGCAAGGCTCCGTCTTGAAGCATCTTTACAGCGGTATTGCGGTGCAATTGAGGATATATCCTGTCAAGCCCGTGGGCCAGTACGGCTATGGTTGATAAGCCATGTTGCAGTGCAGCGCGATGAGCGCAGATGTCTATTCCGTATGCCAGTCCGCTGATGATCTGAATATCAGGGATTTTTGAAGAGATCTCACGGATGAACTTCTTGCAATAATCGAGCCCATACCCTGTAGCGTTGCGTGTACCTACAATACTGATTGTTTTTTCGTGGTTGAAATCGGTATTCCCTTTGGCATAGAGCAACAATGGAGCATCAATACATTGTGTTAGCCGCCTGGGGTAACCTGGATCGGTGAAAAAAAGTAGCTGAAGGTTGTTTTTAGTGATGAACTCCAGCTCTTTTTCAGACCTTCTCAGCACTTCAGGATCACGTATCTCCCTGATAAGTTGTCTCGAGATGCGGGGAATGGCTTCTAACCTGCTTACGCTCTCTCTGAAAATAGCCTCTTCATCACCTATTACTTTCAGCAGGTTACGCGCATGCATCACTCCCACGCCTTTTATCTGAGTGAGTGCTATCCGGTATAAAGATTTGTCTGTTGCCATTTGCTTATTAAACCTGAATATATTCTGCAAACGCTTCGTCAAACACTTCGGGCTTTTTTAGAATGCCGTTAACTAGATTCACCACCTCTATCTTTGCTTTGGCGCACAACGCATTATCCTTTAATCGAATGATTTCTTGGTGGAAAATATATTTCACGCCTGCTCTTTCAAGCTGCGTAACGGTACATTTAAACTCATCCATCCCCCTAAGGGGTACTTTGTAGCGGATCTCAACCCGGGAGACTACTGCATCGATACCCTGAGTATGGAGCTGATGGAAATTCAATCCCACCATTTCCAGAAACTCATGGCGCGTAACCTCAAAATAGTGCTGGTAATTGGCGTTGTTTACGTGGCCTTGCGTATCGCATTCGTAATCACGCACTTTCATTATATGTTCAAAAGCAGGCTGAGTCATTTTCACAATTCCTTTGTTTACTTTTCACTTAATTTTAACCACTCCCGTGCATTTGCAAATGCTTCCATCCATGGGGTGACCTCATGTTTCCGGTATTCGTGTGGGTACCAGGCGTTCTGCCAGGGGAAGACAGTCCGTTCGAGATGGGGCATCATTGCCAGATGGCGGCCATCGAGAGAACAGATGGCAGCAACTGAGTAATCGGAGCCGTTGGGATTGCCTGGATATTCATCATACACATATTTGGCTGCAATATTGTATGCTGATTCAGGTTCAGGCAAATTAAAGCGTCCTTCGCCGTGTGCCACCCATATGCCAAGCTTTGTGCCCTCGAGCGATTTGAACATTACCGACCTGTTCTTCGGAATCTCAACGCTTACAAAAGCCGATTCGAACTTGTGCGACAGGTTGTGTGCCATTTTGGGATGAGAGTCGCCCATCTCAGGATAAATAAGCCCTAGCTCCATAAGCAGCTGGCAGCCATTGCAGATGCCGAGACTGAGTGTATCTTCCCTGGCGAAAAAATTACTGAGCGAGGTTTTTGCCTTTTCATTGTACCGGAAACCACCGGCCCACCCTTTGGCGGAACCCAGAACATCGGAATTGGAGAATCCGCCACAAAATACAGCAAACCGCACATCTTCAAGTGTCTCTCGTCCCGATGTGAGGTCGGTCATATGCACATCTCTCACATCAAATCCGGCAAGCCAAAGCGCATATGCCATCTCACGCTCTCCGTTGGTGCCTTTTTCACGGATGATGGCAGCTGTGAGTCCCGTTTTTATCTTTCTATCTGGATTTAAACCCAAATCCTCAAGTTTTCCAGTAAAAGATGGTTTGAAATTGAACTGAAGAGGCTGACTCCCGTAGTTCTTATAACGTTGTCCGGCACATGTTTCTCCACTCTGCTTAATGTCAAGCAAATATGATGTTCTGTACCATATATCACGCAATCTGTCAATGTTGAACTCCTGCCGGAATCCATCTTTTTCAATAATCAGGCTGCGCTCTTCAACAGGCCTTGCTACTATTGCAAAGCCTACACCGTAGTCACCCAGGATTTTCTCCACTAGGCGGTGATGTTTAACCTGAATAAGGACACCGGGATTTTCGGAGAACAGTATTTTAACAAGGTCGGCATGGCGGATTTTATCGAGCCGTGATTCGAGCCCGCCCCTGGGATTTGCAAAGCACATTTCGAGCATGGCGGTGATAATACCACCCGCAGAAATATCATGGCCGGCAAGGATTAATCCACGGTTAACCAGCTCCTGGACGGCAGCGAAAGCGTTCTTAAAATATTCCGGATCGTTCACCGTTGGAGCCTCATCTCCAATCTTTCCCAGCGACTGTGCAAAAGCCGATCCTCCCAGCTTAAACGTATCAAACGAAAAATCAATGTAATAGAGGTAGGTTCCTCTTATATATGCCAATACTGGAGATACAATTTTTCTTATGTTAATAACCTCGGCAGCAGCAGAGATGATAACTGTCCCGGGAGAAAATACCTTGTCATCGCCATACTTTTGAGTCATTGAGAGTGAATCTTTGCCGGTGGGGATATTGATACCCAGGTCACAGGCAAAATCGGAACATGCCTCTACCGCTTTGTAGAGTCGCGCGTCCTCACCCGGATTGCGGCAGGGCCACATCCAGTTGGCGCTTAGCGAGACACTCTGCAAACCGTTTGCAAGTGGTGCAAAAACAATGTTTGTCAGTGATTCGGCAACGGCCATTACAGAGCCTGCAGCCGGATCTATCATGGCTGTCATCGGGGCATGCCCAAGAGATGTAGCCATGCCGGAACACCCCCTGTAATCGAGGGCAATGGCGCCACAGTCGCTCAAGGGCAGTTGTATCTCGCCCTGGCACTGCTGACGGGCAATTCTTCCGGTGACGCTTCTGTCAACCTTGTTGGTGAGCCAATCCTTACAGGCAACAGCTTCCATCCTTAGAACATTCTCTATATATGTCTCCAACATCTCCTGGGTATACTCCGGAGCGCTGTATCTCTCTTCAATGGTTTTATCTTCCATGACTGTCGCCGGCGGCTTGCCGAAGAAATCTCCCAGCTCCATGCTGATAGGGCAGGTGCCATCGGGCTGACGGAAGGTAAACATCATATCGCCGGTGGTTTCTCCCACAACATACATTGGTGAACGTTCACGTGAAGCTATCCGCTCTATTCGTTCAATATCCTGCTGTTTAACCAACAAGCCCATACGCTCCTGGCTTTCGTTTCCTATTATCTCTTTAGCTGAAAGTGTTTCATCGCCTACAGGCAGTTTGTCAATATCAATTACCCCGCCGGTTTTTTCCACGAGCTCTGACAGGCAGTTAAGATGTCCGCCAGCACCGTGATCGTGAATTGAGACTATTGGATTGTCATCTGACTCTGCCAGAGCACGGATAACATTCGACACACGCTTCTGCATTTCGGGATTGGCGCGCTGCACGGCATTTAATTCAATCCCTGATGAATATTCGCCCGTGTTTACAGACGAAACAGCGCCACCGCCCATGCCGATACGGTAGTTGTCTCCGCCCAGTACTACCACTTTCTCTCCGCTTTGCGGTTCTCCTTTCTTTGCATCGCGTTTGTTGGCATAACCTATACCTCCGGCAAGCATGATCACTTTGTCATAGCCAAATTTCTTGTTGTTTTCGAAGTGTTCCATAGTCAGTACCGATCCACAGATAAGAGGCTGCCCGAACTTGTTGCCGAAATCGGATGCTCCGTTGGAGGCTTTTATTAGTATCTGTTCGGGCGTCTGATAAAGCCATTTTCGCGGAGGCAGTGTTTGCTCCCATGTGCGATCTTCTTCTAGTCGCGGATAGGAGGTCATGTAAACGGCCGTTCCAGCTACGGGAAGAGATCCTTTTCCGCCTGCAAGGCGGTCTCGTATTTCTCCACCCGTACCTGTGGATGCTCCGTTGAATGGCTCCACAGTTGTAGGAAAGTTATGTGTTTCGGCTTTGAGTGAAAGCACGCTCTCAACATCTTTTGTTTGGAAGAAATCGGGTTTATCACCGCTTGTAGGTGCAAATTGTTCTATTAAAGGCCCCTGGACAAAAGCCACGTTATCTTTGTAAGCAGAGATCAGGTTGTTCGGGTTAACAGACGAAGTTTTTTTAATTAGCTGAAATAGCGACATCTCCTTCTCCTCGTCATCGATGATGAATTTGCCATTGAATATCTTGTGCCGGCAATGTTCCGAATTCACCTGCGAAAAGCCGAATACTTCACTGTCGGTGAGTTTGCGACCCATCTTTTTGCTGACGGAGTTGAGATAATCGATCTCGTCACTGCTCAGCGCAAGCCCTTCTGTATTGTTATATGTATCAATATCATCAATATATACTATCTCTTCAGGCTTTCTGTCGATGCTGAATATAGTTTGATCCAGCCTTGCATACTTGCGTTGCAGCATCGGATCGAAATCATTTTCATTGTCTTCCGTCCGGGGAATATATTCTTCAATACGTGAGATATCCCCGATCCCCATATTTTGTGTGATCTCTACCGCACAGGTACTCCAGGGGGTAATCATTTCGCGGCGGGGGCCGACAAACGGCCGGTCTACTATCTCAGTGGCAAGCATCTCTGCTTCTCCGAACAGCCATGCCAGCTTCAGTTCTGTTTCAGGTGAGAATGCCGATTTTGTCTGAACGGCTATAACGCTCTGTGAGGGGGTTCTGAAAAATGAAATCATATCTCTGCTTTTTATTATTTACTGAACTTGAATGAGATTAAGAAGATTGAGAAAGGCCATCCTTCCGTCAATCAGAATGGAGAGACAAAGTTAGTGAACTTTTTCGTTAAGTCAAGTGAGCAGAAGACAAGTTTACTTGTATTATGCCATGGCGAGAAAAAGTCTAAACTTGCTTGAACTTTTTCGTTAAGTCAACACTTAAAAATCTCATTTTGTCAGTTATGATAATGAGTGTATCTTTGCAGGCATCAATCTACAGGCTGTTCAGGCAAACTTCAATTTATGTTAGAAACGATTGCTAAAGGTTTTATTATCGGCATCCTGACTTCTTCACCGATGGGACCAATAAATATGCTGGTAATTCAACGAACGCTTAACAGAGGAAGTCAGCATGGATTAGTGTCAGGGATGGGGGCTGTTTTGTCGGACCTCATATACGCCTTGATCACAGTGGTGGGGTTAAGTTTTGTTTCAGATTTTCTGACTGATAATGAGCGATGGATTCAAATTGCAGGAAGCATTATTCTCATTATTTTCGGCTTGTTTGTTTTTCGTTCCAACCCACTTAAAGGGCATATTACTGATATGATTCCGCGGGAGACGCGTTATGTGAAAGATTTTATCTCCTCTTTTTTTCTTACGTTTTCAAACCCGGCAATTATACTTGTGCTGATAGGGCTTAATGCAAGTTTTTCGTTTAACCCTCTGTCAGACGGGTGGGTTTCTCTCATTGCAGGACTGGTTTCGTTTATTGCTGCTTCAATTTTATGGTGGTTTTTTCTTACAGCTTTTGTCTCTATGTTAAGCAGGCATTTTAACCGGAGAGGATTGGTTATGCTAAATCTTACGGTAGGCTTAATATTAATGTTACTGGGTGTGGGGGGAATAGTGTTATCTCTGTTC
>NZ_DIQL01000062.1:99130-128473 GCF_002427225.1 Proteiniphilum sp. UBA5463
CAGCACAAAACGGAGCAGCGTACGTACACGGTGAAAGCCATACTTTCCCGCAGCACCGGGATTCATGTGCAGGCAGTCCAGCTTTTTATCGTACATCACCTTCAGAATGTGCGAATGACCGGAGATAAACAATTTTGGTGGATGAGCAAGGAGCTGTGCACGAATAGCCGGGTCATAACGACCCGGGTAGCCGCCGATGTGGGTCATCAGTACTTCTACCTTTTCTACGGTAAACCGCAGGGTCTGCGGATAGACGACACGGGTTTTGTAATCGTCGATATTTCCGTACACCGCCCGAAAAGGCTTCAATGCCTCAAAGCGGTCAGCAAGAGCTGTGGAACCGATGTCGCCCGCATGCCAGATTTCATCACAAGGTGCAAAGTAGGTTTCAAATTTCTCATCCCAATACCCATGAGTGTCGGAAAGCAACCCGATTTTTTTCATTTTTTTTACGTTTGCAGCAAAGATAAAGCTTTTTTGGCAAAACAATTCTCACAATCATCCGTAACCCAGGACTCAAAAAAATAGTTTATTCAAACAAACTTTGTATTTTTGAAGATTAAATGTATTAAAGCAAGCCGGTTACAATGGGAAATAATAAATATTCTTACTTTAAGCGCGATATCAGCTGGTTATCGTTCAATTATAGAGTACTCTTGGAGGCAAGGGACGAGCGTTTGCCCGTTTATGAACGCATCAAGTTTCTCTCAATCTACTCTTCTAACCTGGAGGAGTTTTATAAGATTCGTGTTTCGGGTTATCACAGTTCGCTGTTGGGGAGCATCAACCGCGATGAATCTGTTGAAGAGGCATTGAAGACCATTGTGGAGATTAACAGTGAGGTTACTGCGCAGGAGAAGGAGTATAACAATATTTTTAATAATATGATCCTTCCTGAATTGAAAAGGAATGGTATTGTGTTGTATCAGACCGACAAGGTTGAGCATTTTCACCGCGATTATGTGAAGAATTATTTCAATGAGGAGGTATTCCCCTATCTGCAACCGATGATTATCCAAAAGGATGATATTCACTCTTTTATACAGGATGGCCGTATCTACCAGGTTATTAGTCTTACAAGGAAGAAAAAAAAGAGGAATACTAATCAGTTGAGCTATACTTATGCCATTATGAAAATTCCATATAAAGATATACCCCGATTCATTGAGCTGCCGTCCTTCGGGGGTAATTATTACATTATGTTTATTGATGACGTGATAAGGGCTAACATGCAGAGTGTATTTCCGGGATATGATATTAGGGATTGTTATAGTATAAAGATTTCACGCGATGCAGATTTCTCACTCGAGGACGAGGATCAGAACGATATTGCAGTAAAGATTCTCCGGAAGGTGCGCAAACGTAAGATAGGGGCAGTTACCCGGTTTCAGTACGACAGGGATATGCCCGGTTATTTCCTGCAATACCTTCGCGAAGCGTATGAAATTGAGGAAGAGGAGCTACTCCCCTCGGGGCGTTACCTTAACTTGTCTGATCTGATGGAACTGCCTAACCCGGTTGGAAATTCCCTCAAGCAGAGTCTGCCCCAACCGCTTCGTGTGCCTGAGTTGGAGACAAACGATTCTATCCTTAGAGTTTTACGAAAGCAGGATGTACTGCTTCATTTTCCATATCAGTCGTTCGACTATCTACTGCGTTTCCTTATGCAGGCAGCTTTTGATCCCAAAGTGTTGGAAATTAAGGTTACACAGTACCGGGTGGCCGAAAATTCTGCTGTTATAAACAGTCTTATCAGTGCGGCCAAGAACGGGAAGAAAGTGACGGTCTTTGTTGAGCTTAAAGCCCGTTTCGATGAGGTAAGCAACTATCTCTCCTCTGAGTTGATGCAACAGGCGGGAGTGAAAATTATTTACAGTCTGCCGGGCCTGAAGGTTCATGCCAAGCTGGCTTATGTGCGTAAGCGAAGTAACGACCCCAAGGAACCGCTCAAGGGTTACGCTTATCTGGGTACAGGTAACTTCAACGAAAAAACCGCACGCATATACTCCGACAAGGGATTGCTTACTTCTAATAAAGAATTCATTAAAGATATTGACGAGGTCTTCAGGGTACTGGAGGGGAAACCACATAATCACAGTTTCAAACATCTGCTGGTAACGCAGTTTAATATGCTTCCTGAGATACACAGGATGATAGAGCGGGAGATTGAGCATGTGAGAAATGGAGGTAAAGGTTATATTATCTTAAAGATGAACAGCCTGGAGGATAAAGTGATGATAAGCGAACTTTATCGTGCCAGCGAAGCAGGGGTAAAGATCGACTTGATTATCAGAGGTATCTGCTGTCTGGTGCCAAATCAGCCTTTCAGCAAAAATATCACTGTTACCCGTATTGTTGATGCTTACCTTGAACATGCCAGGGTATGGTATTTCTTTAACGAAGGGGATGATAATATCTTTCTGACTTCAGCCGATTGGATGCAGCGAAACCTGTATCGCCGTATAGAGGTGGCATTCCCTATCTACACAGAGAATATAAAGAGACAGATTATCGATATACTGAAGATACAGCTTGCCGATAACCAGAGTGCGGTGTGGGTTGACGAGAACCTGCAGAACGTGTTTAAACGTGATAGTAATACGCTTGACGCGCACCCCGTACGTGCTCAGCAAGCCATTTACGACTACCTGAAAAAGTCGACCGGGCAGTAAGTTTATGCTCCAGTAACATCTTATTCAGTCTATTATCATAATAAACCATGAAGCCTTTGTAAATTTGAACCCATAAAAAAACCCGTGTCGGATTGCCGGCACGGGTTTAAAAAAAGTTATCTCTAAGCTATTATTCTTTTACAGCGGCTTCCTGGAACAGGTTGCTTCGCTTGTTGGCACTAAGCTTTTCGAAATCTTCGCGTGAGCCTACCACCAACTTTTCGAATTCGCGCTGGCCGGTTCCGGCAGGAATCAGGTGACCGCATATTACGTTCTCTTTCAATCCTTCCAGCGTGTCGGTCTTGCCATTGATGGCTGCATCGTTTAACACCTTGGTCGTCTCCTGGAAAGAGGCGGCTGACATAAAGCTGGTTGTCTGAAGAGCAGCGCGCGTGATACCCTGCAAAACCTGGTTGGCAGTTGCAGGAACGGCATCGCGTGCTTCCACCGGCTTCAGGTCGCGGCGTTTGAGAGAGCTGTTTTCGTCGCGCAGTTTACGAACGGTAACAATCTGTCCCGGTTCAAACACCTGTGAATCTCCGGCATCAATAATCACCTTCTTACCCCAGATGCGGTCGTTCTCTTCCATCATATCAAGCTTGTCAACAAGCTGTTGTTCAAGGAAGCGTGTGTCACCCGGATCAACCACTTCTACCTTGCGCATCATCTGACGGACGATAACCTCAAAATGCTTGTCGTTGATCTTCACACCCTGCAGTCGATAAACATCCTGAACCTCATTCACAATGTATTCCTGAACGGCTGTCGGTCCCATGATTGCCAAAATGTCGGCAGGTGTAATGGCTCCATCGGAAAGAGGCATCCCGGCACGTATATAGTCATTTTCCTGAACCAGTATCTGCTTGGAAAGGGAAACCATATACTTTTTCATCTCCCCAGTCTTTGACGTGACCGATATCTCCTGATTTCCACGCTTAATCTTACCGAATGATATTTCTCCATCTATCTCGGAAACCACTGCCGGATTCGACGGGTTACGTGCTTCAAACAGTTCGGTTACTCGCGGCAGTCCTCCCGTAATATCGCCGGCTTTACCCACAGCGCGCGGTATCTTCACCAGCACATCACCAGCTTTGATATCGTCATTTTCGTTCTTCACTATGTGGGAGCTCAGTGGAAGCGTATATGTACGCAGGATATCGTCGTTCTCATTTACAATGTGTGCCGAGGGGGCTTTGGTCTTGTCACGTGATTCGATAATCACCTTCTCCTTCAGCCCTGTCTGCTCATCAGACTCTACCTTGTAAGTCATGTTTTCGGTGAAGTTCTCGAAACGTATCTTACCGGTAGCTTCAGAAACAATTACAGCATTGAACGGGTCCCATTCGCATATCAGATCGCCCTTCTGTACTTTGTCGCCCTGGTTGAAATAGAGCTTCGAACCATAGGGAACGTTGTGAGCTAACAGTACGATCTTTGTGTTGGGGTCAACGATACGCATTTCCACTAACCGGCTTACCACTACCTTGTATGGCTTACCCTCGGCATCTGTGGTTTCCACGTAGCGTAGTTCATCGAACTCAATTAAGCCATCGTATTTGGTTGTAATGTTGTTTTCAGTTGCAATGTTAGATGCAATACCTCCCACGTGGAAAGTACGCAGTGTAAGCTGAGTACCCGGCTCGCCAATCGATTGGGCCGCAATAACTCCCACCGCTTCGCCCTTTTGAACCATACGTCCCGTGGCAAGGTTTCTGCCGTAGCATTTCGCGCACACACCATGATGCGATTCGCAGGTTAGTACTGAGCGAATCTCTACACGTTCTATTGGTGAGTCTTCTATCTTTTTGGCAACATCTTCAGTGATCTCTTCCCCTGCGTTTACAATGATTTCTCCGGTAGTTGGATGTTGAACGTCGTGAACGGAAACACGTCCAAGTATGCGTTCGTATAGTGAAGCGATAACTTCTTCATTGTTTTTGATAGCAGTAGCTACCAGCCCGCGCAATGTGCCGCAGTCTTCTTCGTTGATGATCACATCTTGTGATACGTCAACAAGACGGCGGGTCAGATATCCGGCGTCGGCTGTCTTGAGAGCCGTATCGGCGAGACCTTTACGCGCTCCGTGGGTAGAGATAAAGTACTCCAGCACCGACAGGCCCTCCTTGAAGTTAGCCAAGATGGGGTTCTCGATGATTTGAGCACCTTCAGCACCGCTCTTTTGCGGTTTTGCCATCAATCCGCGCATACCCGACAGCTGGCGAATCTGTTCGCGCGAACCGCGGGCACCCGAATCAAGCATCATATATACAGAGTTGAATCCCTGGTCGTCTTCCGAAAGTTGCTTCATCAGTATGTTCGAAAGCTTGGAATTTATATGTGTCCATGTGTCGATGATCTGGTTGTAACGTTCGTTATAGGTGATGAAACCCATATTGTAGTTGTCCATGATCTGTTCCACTTCGCTATATCCTTCCTGAATAAGAGTCTCTTTCTCTTTGGGTATGATCACGTCTTCAAGGTTGAATGAGAGTCCCCCCTTGAATGCCATGTAATAGCCAAGATCTTTTATATCGTCAAGATATTGGGCTGTACGCGCAACTCCACAAGTTTTTATCACCTTGCCAATGATGTCGCGGAGTGATTTTTTTGAGAGCAGCTCGTTTACATATCCCACCTCTTTCGGGATAGCTTCGTTAGTGATTACACGTCCTACAGTTGTTTCATGCATCTTACGGACAGGGTTACCTTCCTCGTCTATGTCATCTACTATCACTTTCACCAGCGCGTGAATATCTACTGCTCCCTCGTTGTAAGCTATTATGGCTTCCTCTTCGCCGTAGAATGTCATCCCTTCGCCTTTAGCTCCCGGACGTATTTTTGTGATATAGTATAATCCAAGCACCATATCCTGTGAAGGCACTGTGATTGGTGCACCGTTGGCCGGGTTAAGAATGTTGTGGGAAGCAAGCATCAGCAGCTGTGCCTCCAGTATGGCTTCGTTGCCAAGTGGAAGGTGTACAGCCATCTGGTCACCGTCGAAGTCGGCATTGAACGCCGTACATGCCAGCGGGTGCAGCTGAATGGCCTTACCCTCTATCAGCTTGGGCTGAAATGCCTGGATACCCAGGCGGTGAAGGGTAGGGGCACGGTTCAGCAGAACTGGGTGGCCTCTCATCACATATTCCAGAATATCATATACAACCGGTTCTTTTCTGTCTACGATTTTCTTCGCAGACTTAACCGTTTTCACTATACCTCTCTCAATGAGCTTACGGATGATGAACGGTTTATATAGTTCGGCTGCCATATCTTTGGGTAGCCCGCATTCGTGCATCTTAAGTTCGGGACCTACAACAATAACCGAACGGGCAGAATAGTCGACGCGCTTGCCGAGCAGATTCTGACGGAAACGGCCCTGCTTGCCTTTAAGGCTGTCAGAAAGTGATTTTAACGGGCGGTTAGATTCTGTTTTGATGGCGCTCGACTTGCGTGAGTTGTCGAACAGTGAGTCTACAGCTTCCTGCAACATGCGCTTTTCGTTACGCAGAATCACATCCGGTGCCTTGATATCAATCAGTCGTTTCAAACGGTTGTTGCGAATAATCACGCGACGATAGAGATCGTTGAGGTCGGACGTGGCAAAGCGTCCTCCGTCGAGCGGAACCAGTGGCCTCAGATCAGGCGGAATCACGGGAACCACCTTCATTATCATCCATTCCGGCTTATTGATATTTTTCGATCCGCGGAATGCCTCCACCACCTGCAGCTGTTTCAACGCTTCGTTTTTACGCTGCTGTGATGTGTCGGTGCTAGCACGGTGGCGCAGCTGATTAGCCAGCTTGTCGAGGTTCAGTCTTTCGAGCAGGTCGAGCACAGCCTCGGCACCCATTTTAGCTATAAATTTATTGGGATCGGTATCTTCCAGTTGCTGGTTCTCTTTCGGGAGCGTCTCCAGCAGGTCAAGATACTCGTCTTCGGTGAGCAGATCTTTTTCTGCCACCTTTTCTTCAAGCACACCTGGCTGTATCACCACATATCTTTCGTAATAGATGATGGAATCCAGTTTTTTGGTAGGGATGCCCAACAGATAACCTATTTTGTTGGGTAGCGACCTGAAGTACCAGATGTGTGCCACGGGTACTACCAGATGAATGTGTCCTGTACGTTCGCGACGCACTTTTTTCTCTGTCACTTCCACACCGCAGCGGTCGCACACGATGCCTTTGTAACGAATACGTTTATATTTGCCACAATGACATTCGTAATCTTTTACCGGCCCGAAGATGCGTTCGCAGAACAAGCCATCCCGTTCCGGTTTATAGGTACGGTAGTTGATAGTTTCAGGTTTTAGAACTTCGCCGAAAGAGTTCTCCAGAATTCGTTCCGGCGATGCCAACCCTATAGTAATTTTTGAAAAGTTACTCTTTATTTTGTTCTCTTTTCTAAATGCCATATATATTGTATATAAAAAGAGTTAAGATGTTGAATAGTATAATAACCTTGAGTACAGTCGTTAATCGAGACTGAGGTTGAGCCCCAGCCCTTTCAGCTCGTGAAGCAGTACGTTCAGTGATTCGGGGATACCTGTCTGAGGCATTGCCTCGCCCTTTACAATTGCTTCATATGCTTTTGAACGGCCTACCACATCGTCTGATTTAACAGTGAGAATTTCCTGAAGTATGTGCGCAGCACCAAATGCCTCGAGTGCCCAGACCTCCATCTCCCCAAAACGCTGGCCTCCAAACTGCGCTTTACCACCCAACGGTTGTTGTGTGATTAACGAGTAAGGCCCAATTGAGCGCGCGTGCATCTTATCTTCCACCATGTGCCCCAGTTTGAGCATATATATTATTCCCACAGTTGCGGGCTGGTCGAAACGCTCTCCGGTACCTCCATCAAAGAGGTAAGTTTTACCGTATGCCGGCACTTTAGCCTTGTCGGTCCATACGCTCAGGTCGTCCAGCGATGCTCCATCGAATATGGGAGTGGAAAATTTTACGCCAAGTTCTTTCCCGGCCCATCCCAGAACAGTCTCGAATATTTGCCCGAGGTTCATACGAGAAGGTACACCCAGCGGGTTAAGTACAATATCCACGGGTGTCCCGTCTGCAAGGAAAGGCATATCTTCCTGACGTACAATTCTAGACACAATACCTTTGTTTCCGTGGCGTCCTGCCATTTTGTCGCCTACCTGTATCTTTCTCTTTTTTGCTACATACACCTTTGCAATCTGCATTATACCCGAGGGGAGTTCATCTCCGATGGTTAAATCGAAACGTTTACGTTTCAATTCGGCATCAAGCTCCTTGTAGCGGCGCAGATAGTTGATAACTGTTGTACGTATGAGTTCATTCTTATGTGTGTCGGTTGTCCATTTGTTTAACTGAACAGACTGGAAATCGATGTCTGAAAGCACTTTTACCGTGAATTTTGCACCTTTTGGAACGACATCCATATTGGTGTAATCCTTAACCCCGGCGGAAGTTTTGCCTTCGGTAAGCTTCAGCAGCTTGTCGATAAGAACCTTTCTTAGCTCTTCCATTCTGTTTTCGTACTCCTCTTCAAGCTTTGGAAGAAGGGCCTTATTGGAGAGTTTTGTTTTTCCCTTTTTAGAAGCTTTTGCGAAGAGATTGGTATGTATAACCACCCCATTGAGCGAAGGAGAAGCTTTCAGCGAGGCATCTTTCACGTCGCCTGCCTTGTCGCCGAAGATAGCACGAAGCAGTTTTTCCTCCGGCGACGGGTCCGATTCCCCTTTAGGGGTTATTTTCCCTATCAGTATATCTCCAGGCTTAATTCGCGCACCAACGCGCACGATACCTTTCTCATCGAGATCTTTCGTAGCTTCTTCACTTACGTTAGGTATGTCGGAGGTGAGCTCTTCCATCCCCCGTTTGGTCTCGCGTACTTCCAGAGAGAATTCCTCAACATGAATAGATGTAAATACATCATCAATCACCATTCTTTCACTTAGTACGATAGCATCCTCGAAATTGTAACCCTTCCATGGCATGAAAGCAACTTTAAGGTTTCTGCCTAATGCCAGTTCTCCATTTTGTGTAGCGTAACCTTCTGTAAGGATTTCACCGGGCTTTACCTTTTGCCCCACCTTGCATACAGGACGCAGGTCGATGGTGGTATTTTGGTTGGTTTTACGGAATTTAGGGATGTTATATGTTTTAACTGCATCATCGAAGCTGGTGAATTCCTCCTCTTCTGTGCGTTCGTATTTTATTTTTATAGTGGTTGAATCCACGTAGATGATCTCACCATTGCCTTCCGACATAATCTGTGAGCGGGAGTCTTTAATAAGCTGGTCCTCGATTCCTGTGCCCACAATAGGTGCTTCAGCTCTTATTAGCGGAACAGCCTGGCGCATCATATTGGAACCCATCAGGGCGCGGTTAGCATCATCATGCTCGAGGAACGGGATGAGTGAAGCCGCTATAGATGCAATCTGCATGGGCGATACGTCCATCAGCTCAACTTCATCTGGTGCTACAACAGGATAATCGGCATCCTGCCTTGCTTTCACGCGTGGGTTTACGAAGTTGCCCTTGTCATCGAGTGGTGCATTACCCTGTGCAATAATTCTGTCTTCTTCTTCCTCCGCTGCCAGATAGATTACTTCGTCGTTTACAATATTTACCACTCCATCGTCTACCTTGCGATAAGGTGTTTCAATAAATCCTAAGTCATTGATCTTTGCATATACGCAGAGCGACGAGATAAGACCGATATTGGGCCCTTCCGGCGTTTCAATTGGGCAAAGTCGCCCGTAATGAGTGTAGTGCACGTCGCGCACCTCGAAACCTGCACGCTCACGTGAAAGTCCACCAGGACCAAGGGCCGACAGGCGGCGCTTGTGTGTTATCTCAGCCAGAGGGTTGGTCTGATCCATGAACTGCGACAGCGCGTTGGTCCCGAAGAAGGTGTTGATAACCGACGATATAGTCTTTGCATTTATAAGGTCTATGGGTGTGAAAACCTCGTTGTCACGAACGTTCATCCTTTCACGGATAATACGTGCCATGCGGTTCAACCCTATTCCGAACTGAGTATATAATTGTTCTCCTACCGTACGTACGCGTCTGTTACTGAGGTGGTCAATATCATCCACTATTGCCTTGGAGTTGACTAGCTCTATAAGATATTTGATGATCTCTATGATGTCTTCGTTAGTAAGCACACGGATGTTTACATCAATATCGAGATTCAGTTTCTTATTAATTCTGTAACGCCCTACATCGCCCAAATCGTATCTCTTTTCCGAGAAGAAGAGGTTATTGATCACCTCGCGTGCACTGGCATCATCAGCAGGTTCCGCGCTGCGCAGCTGGCGGTAGATATGGCGTATTGCATCGATCTCAGTATTGCTGGGATCTTTCTGTAAAGTGTTGTAAATGATAGAATAATCGGAGGTGTTAGGCGTTTCCTTGTGCAGGAGAATATATGCAACTCCCGATTCAACTATCTCGTCAATATGTTCGGCCTCAAGAATGGTCTCACGTTCAATGATAACCTCGTTTCTTTCGATGGAGGTTACCTCACCGGTATCTTCATCAACAAAATCTTCCATCCACGATTTCAGTACGCGGGCGGCAAGCTTCCGGCCCAACACTTTTTTAAGGTTTGTCTTGTTTACCTTAACCTCTTCGGCCAGGTCAAAGATTTCGAGGATATCTTTGTCACTCTCAAAACCGATGGCGCGGAGAAGTGTGGTGACCGGTAATTTCTTTTTGCGGTCGATATACGCGTACATCACACTGTTAATGTCTGTAGCGAACTCTATCCATGACCCTTTAAACGGAATGACACGGGCCGAGTATAGAACTGTACCATTAGCATGGAGGCTCTGGCCGAAAAATACGCCCGGAGAGCGGTGAAGCTGCGAAACGATTACACGTTCTGCACCGTTTATCACGAATGTTCCCTTTTCTGTCATGTAGGGGATTGTCCCAAGGTAAACATCCTGTATAACAGGGGTAAAGTCTTCGTGATCGGGATCCGTGCAGTACAAATAAAGTTTTGCCTTCAGCGGAACGCTGTAGGTTAGCCCCCTGTCTATACACTCTTTAATGGTATAGCGGGGTGGATCAACGTAGTAATCTAAAAATTCAAGTACAAAATTGTTCCGGGTATCAGCGATTGGGAAATTCTCCGTGAAAACCTTATACAATCCTTCATTTTTTCTACTCTCTGGAGGTGCGTCAAGTTGGATAAAATCCTGAAACGATTTTAATTGTACTTCAAGAAAATCAGGGAAATCGAGTGGATTTTTTATCGACGCGAAATTTATTCTTTGATTGGCGTTATTTACAGACATGGATGTGAGTTTTTGAACCTTGTATATATTGACACAAAAGGTTAAGAATCTTCAGGTAGAAGATTCCTAACCGTATTAACCTAAATTAGGTAAATGCTATTTAAGTTCAACTTCTGCTCCAGCCTCTTCAAGTTGTTTTTTCAAAGCTTCTGCTTCGTCTTTTGTTATACCCTTTTTCAATTCGCTGGGAGCTCCGTCCACTAAATCCTTAGCATCTTTCAATCCGAGACCGGTAAGTTCCTTCACGGCTTTTACTACAGCCAGCTTAGCTGCACCGGCACTCTTGAGAACAACATCGAAAGATGTTTTTTCTTCTACGGCGGTTTCGGCGCCGGCAGCAGGTCCTGCAGCAACAGCAACGGCTGCAGCAGCGGGTTCAATACCGTACTCTGTTTTTAAAATTTCAGCCAGTTCGTTAACCTCTTTTACTGTCAAGTTAACCAGGTCTTCAGCAAATTTTTTTAAGTCTGCCATTTTTGTATTTGTTTAAATTGATTACTAATTCTGTTTGTTGTGTGAAATTAATTTTGAATTCTTCAACATTCTCTTTCAACCGATTAGTGCTAATAAACGTGACTTTGTTTTTTACATAGCACCTCATCAATATAAAATCTGATAATGTTTATTTTTTGATTACCGGTTCTATCAGTCGCTTTCTGTTGTTTTTGTTTAATGAGAATGTTCTTTTTCCGTTAACGTTGTCAATACTCCGTGAAGTATATTACCGCCGGATTGGAGTGCAGAAATAACATTTTTGGCAGGAGATTGCAAGAGTGCAATAACGTCTCCTATAAGCTCTGTCTTGCTCTTGATGTTTATAAGGTCTTTCAACGCTTTATCGCCGATGAAGAAACTCTCCTGTACGTACGCGCCTTTAAAAGCGGGCACTTTGTCGGCTTTGTATTTGTCAATAAGCTTTGCAGGAGCATTTGCTACGTTGGAGAACATGATAGCAGTGTTGCCCTTTAAAACGGGATACAACTCCTTATAGTCTCTTTCGAGCGATTCTAATGCTTTTTGCAACAAGGTATTCTTAACCACCAGCAGCTTGATCTCCTGTTTTGAACACTCCCTTCTTAAATTGCTTGTCTTTACTGCATTGAGTGTAGCAATATCGGTAAGATAGAAGTTTTCGTACTCTTGGAGATTTGCAGCTATCTGTTCTATTATTTGTTGTTTATCTTCCTTTTTCATTCAATTAAAACTTTTTATTTCTGTTCTTCTAACGATTTAGTGTCCAGTTTTATACCCGGGCTCATCGTGCTGGAAAGATAAATACTCCTAATATAGGTACCTTTTGCCGCGGCAGGTTTTAATTTGATCAACGTTAGGATAAATTCTTTTGCGTTGTCTCGAATCTGTTCGGGCGTGAAAGATACTTTCCCAATAGAGGTGTGAATAATACCGGCTTTGTCTACTTTAAAGTCGATTTTTCCCTGTTTTACCTCCTTTACGGCTTTTGCAACGTCGGGAGTAACTGTACCGCTTTTTGGATTAGGCATTAATCCGCGAGGCCCTAATATACGGCCGAGCGCACCAATTTTACCCATAATCTGCGGCTGTGTGATTATCACATCCACATCAGTCCAACCTCCTTTAATCTTATCGATATATTCGTCGAGTCCTACATAGTCTGCGCCAGCTTCTGTAGCAGCGGCTTCAGCCTCTGGAGAACACAATACAAGAACTCTTACTTGTTTTCCTGTCCCGTGTGGCAGAGACACAACGCCTCTTACCATCTGGTTAGCTTTACGCGGATCTACGCCGAGGCGTACATCGATATCAATAGATGCATCGAATTTGGTTGTGGTAATCTCCTTAACCAAGGCCGATGCCTCTTTCAGTGAATAGGTCCTTCCCTCTTCAATCTTGCTTAAAGCCAACTTTCTATTTTTTGTCAGTTTACCCATGTCTCAATTGAAGTTTTAATTATTTATAATATCCGGGAAATTCCCTTTTACTGTGATACCCATGCTCCGGGCCGTTCCTGCTACCATTTTCATTGCCGATTTCAGTGTGAAGCAGTTCAGATCGGGCATTTTTTCTTCGGCGATAGTTTTTACCTGATCCCAGGTTACTTCCGCAACCTTTTTGCGATTGGGTTCTGCCGAACCGCCTTTCTGTTTGCTGGCTTCTAATAACTGAATCGCAACCGGTGGTGTTTTAACAATAAAATCAAAAGACTTGTCGGTATAATAAGTAATTACCACAGGTAAAACTTTACCGCCCTTGTCCTGAGTTCTGGCATTGAATTGCTTGCAAAACTCCATAATGTTTATCCCTTTTGAACCTAATGCAGGTCCTACAGGGGGAGATGGATTTGCAGCTCCTCCTTTGATTTGTAATTTTAGTTGTCCGGCAACTTCTTTAGCCATTTTTTTGATTTAATTAATTACGGTTTTCGAAACACTTTGAAGAATTTACAGAATCTGCGTAACCAAATATCTGACTATTCTTTCTCTACTTGCATATAACTCAACTCCAGGAGTTGTTTCCGTCCGAAAATTTTGACCATCACTTTGAGTTTCTTTCTCTCGTCATTCACCTCTTCAACCACACCGGAGAAACTGCTGAAAGGACCGCCAATCACTTTCACATTTTCACCGACATAGTACTTGGCATCCATTTCGTTTCCAGCTTCCTCCAGCTCATCCATTGTGCCGAGGATACGTTTAACCTCCGAATCCCGTAAAGGCTGGGGATCGGCTGTGTTTGGCAAAAAGCCGGCTACGTAATTGATATTCTTAAGTTCGTGAACCACATCACCGGTCAGCTCAGCCTCAATAAGCACGTATCCGGGAAGATAAGCGCGTTCTTTCATCACTTTCTTTCCGTTGCGTATTGTATAAGTCTTTTCTGTGGGGATGAGAACTTGAGAAACGTACTTTCCTAAATCGGTTTTTTTCATTTCTGACTCAAGATACTCTTTGACTTTGTTTTCTTTTCCACTAACAGCACGCAAAACGTACCATTTTTTTCTCTCTTCAGTCATTGTTTCTTTTTTCAGAATTATAAAATACCGTACAGGAGTTTAACTATCCACTCAAATAAAGAGTCTATTCCGAAAACAATCAGGGCAATTATAAGGGAAGCAATCAATACAATTACCGTACTACCGGAAAGCTCTTCTCTGGATGGCCAGGATACTTTGTGAACTAGTTCATTATAAGAATCCTTAAGATATGCAACTATTTTTTTCATTTAATTCGGATCGTTTTGCACGGGTCGAGAGACTCGAACTCCCGACACCTGGTTTTGGAGACCAGTGCTCTACCGACTGAGCTAGACCCGTATAAACCCTGCCTTTGCTTTTCATTGCGGAAAACATTTATCCGGCAGGGCTTTATTGTTGTCTTCTGACAATCCGGAAGCCGGATGCCAGCAGAGCAGTTGTTATTAATCGATCAGCTCCGTAATCTGTCCTGCACCAACCGTGCGGCCACCTTCGCGTATAGCGAAACGAAGACCAATGTTACATGCAACAGGATAGATGAGATCTACCTCGATGGTTACGTTGTCGCCCGGCATAACCATTTCTACGCCTTCGGGCAACTGAATCTCTCCGGTAACGTCGAGTGTGCGTATATAGAACTGAGGACGGTAATGGTTGTGGAACGGAGTATGACGTCCTCCTTCTTCTTTCTTCAGAATATATACCTCAGCTTTGAATTTAGAGTGAGGTTTAACCTTGCCCGGGTGAGAGAGAACCATACCGCGCTTGATTTCATCTTTTTCGATGCCGCGGAGTAGCAACCCTACGTTGTCACCAGCCTGGCCTTCGTCGAGAATCTTGCGGAACATTTCCACACCTGTAACAACAGATTTCCTGCCTTCTGCTCCAAGACCGATAATCTGAACCTCTTCGCCGGTTTTAATAATACCTGTTTCTATACGGCCTGTAGCAACGGTTCCACGTCCGGTGATAGAAAATACGTCTTCAACCGGCATAAGGAAAGGTTTGTCCACATCGCGCGGAGGCAGTGGAATCCAAGTGTCAACAGCGTTCATTAACTCCATGATCTTTTCTTCCCATTTGGGCTCGCCATTCAAACCGCCAAGTGCTGAACCTCTGATAATGGGCGTGTTGTCTCCGTCGAAGTTGTAGAATGAGAGCAGTTCTCGCATTTCCATTTCAACCAATTCCAGCATCTCCTCGTCGTCAACCAGGTCAACCTTGTTCATAAAAACAACCAGTCTGGGAACGTTTACCTGACGGGCCAAAAGGATGTGCTCACGTGTCTGGGGCATCGGACCGTCAGTTGCTGCAACTACAATTATTGCACCGTCCATCTGGGCAGCACCTGTAACCATGTTCTTCACATAGTCGGCGTGGCCGGGACAGTCAACGTGAGCATAGTGACGATTTTCAGTTTCGTATTCAACGTGTGAAGTATTAATGGTTATACCTCTCTCTTTCTCTTCTGGAGCGTTGTCGATTGAATCGAACGAACGAACCTGCGAGAATCCTTTTTTACCTAATACGGTTGTGATTGCAGCCGTTAAGGTAGTTTTACCGTGGTCAACGTGACCTATTGTACCGATGTTTACATGCGGTTTCGTCCGGTTAAAATGTTCTTTTGCCATAAAATGTACTATTAATTAGTGTAAATAAAAATTGTATTTTCGTCTCTATTGTCGTAAACAGTAAATCTCAAGACACAGGCACACTCCTTTATCTTGACGAAATGCCGATCATTTGTAATTGAGCCGATGGCGGGAGTTGAACCCGCGACCTCTTCCTTACCAAGGAAGTGCTCTACCTCTGAGCTACATAGGCAATAAGAGCGTCACTTCCCAACAAGTGCCGGGATCCCTCCCGACAGGAGGTTTTTTACACGCTATAGAGCGGAAGACGGGACTCAAACCCGCGACCCTCAGCTTGGAAGGCTAATGCTCTATCAACTGAGCTACTTCCGCAGTATTAATGTGCAAATTTTTCAATATGCACATTTGCAAATGATTATTGCTTTTGCATATTGAGCATTTGCTCACACTTACAATTTTGTGGGCAGTGATGGATTCGAACCACCGAAGGCGTAAGCCAGCTGAGTTACAGTCAGCCCCATTTGGCCACTCTGGTAACTGCCCTAAAAAACTTGAGCCTCTTGTCGGATTCGAACCAACGACCCCGAGATTACAAATCACGTGCTCTGGCCAACTGAGCTAAAGAGGCTTATTTTCTTGATATTAACCGCTTCCCTCCATTTTTTAGGAGAGAAACGGTCGCAAAGGTAGTGATATTTTTTTTGATGCCAAAACATTTATCTTAATTTTTTGGCGTCATCTCTCCTTTTTTTCTTTGGTTTTAATTATTTGTTTTTCTATCGCCATAGCGCATAGATCTATGGCTTCTTCAAATGAATCGGCTTTTTTGTTTGCAAATGCTTCTCTGTGTCTGAGGTTTAATTTCACTGCTGCATCTTTATTATTTGCAGTTTCCGGTTTTACCACCCTGAGGATTACTTCAGCTTGGATAATATCATCGGTGAATCGCTCCAGTTTTTTAATTTTTTTCTCAATGAACGCTTTCAGCTGGTCGGTAGCGTCAAAATTTACAGATTGAATTGTTAGTTCCATACTTTTCCTCCTTCATTTTTTTGCTCTTGGGTGAGCGTTATGATAAGCTTTTTTCAATTCTTCAAATGTAACGTGTGTATAGACCTCTGTTGAAGCAAGGCTTGAGTGCCCCAGCAGTTCCTTTACCACATTAATCTCTGCACCGTTATTCAACATTTCGGTGGCAAAAGAGTGCCGTAGCACGTGCGGACTTTTTTTTGATAAAGTGGGGATGTTGCTGAGATGTTCATTAACTATGTTATAAACCAGTTTAGGATATAAAGGTGCTCCATCTTCTTTAACAAACAGAAAAGGAGATTTGTTCTCTATTTCGGCGTCTCTTATCTGAATGTAATTTTTAATTTTTTCTCTTGTATCGTCAGAAAAAGGTATAATACGCTGTTTATTACGTTTTCCTGTTACACGAAGCGTGCATGAAGAGAGATCAACGTCGCTGTCTTTCAGGGCAATCAGCTCGGCACGCCTCATCCCGGTAAGATATAACAGTTCAATAATGAACCTGTCGCGATGCCCACGAAAATCATCGGTATAATCATGTGAATCATCAATTACTTGTGTCATCTCCCGGTCGTTTACAAAAGATGGAAGCCTTTTTGAGGCTTTCGGCCCTGCAACGGCTTCGGCGGGATTTCGGGCGATTACTTCGTTCTTTTTCAGGTATCGGAAAAACGACTTCACCGCGCTTAGTTTCCTGTTTACCGAACGGGCTTTCAATTTCTGTTCCATCAGCCTGCTCATCCATATACGTATAAGGTCGCTATCAATATTAGCCGGGTTGAATTCCCCACATATTTCTGTTATAAATTCCTCGAACTGTGTAAGGTCTTTTAAATAAGCAATCTCCGTTAGAGAGGAATAGTTCTTCTCATAACGGAGATATTTTATGAATTTTTCTTTCCACATGCCGCACCTATCCCTGAATGGATGTGACTACGAAGATAAGAAAATTATTCTTCATTTTGTTGCATTTGCTGTACATAAATGGCGTGTTGTTTTGATTTGCGCTTTTTTACCGAAGGCTTTGTATAGGCCTGACGGCCGCGAAGTTCTTTTACCACGCCAGTTTTTTCATATTTACGTTTAAATTTTTTCAAGGCTCTTTCAATGTTTTCGCCTTCTTTCAGTTGTACTACTATCATAGTTTGAAAATTGATTTTTTGAATTTTGTTTTGAGATTATTGTTTCTTGAAAACGTACGTGATGATTAGTATTCCCAATTTTGTAGCTGTGGAAAAACACCAAATCATGTACAATGGTCCCTATACCTTTACTTCATGCACGAATATTCTGTCGGGTAATCCATAATATTTACCCTGGCTTTTGGGACCAATGATCCGTAATGTAAATAGATATAAAATATTTATCTGTTTCTGAGTGTTTCAATAACCTCCCTTCTGTTTGGGCTGCAAAGTTATAAAATATAAATATAAACATCAACGTTATGGGGTGTAAATTTTTTAAGCCACCACCTCTTTTTTTAGCCGGTTTTCAGTTATTTATCTTTTGAAGCAACCTGAGGACAGTATTATTTCGAATCACTGTTTACCAGTCATCGGTACGGAAAGAAGAAATTGGAAGGTTTCCTTCCACTGTGAATATTTCCGTTGCTTCGGTGTCGTTAAAACAGTAACGAACAGCTACCGGTTTTTCCACGTTGGGTGAGAAAACATAAATCCGGTTACCGGCAACAGCCGCCTTGGCCGGATGGAACCATTTGTTATCTCCGGCAACCTGAAACTGTAGGATCTCTTTCCCGTGCGTGGTGAGTCCCGGGCTGGAAGGAATGTCCATCGTGAGAATGGCTACTCGTCCGTCCACGGTTAAGGACTGAATTTCCGGACTGCGGTAATGCATCTTGTCCATACCGTATGTTTTCGCCAGTGCCCAAAGCGCCAAGCGCTCACCGGCATATTTCTTTTTAGGCGGATGAATGCAACCGGGACTGTCCGAATCCATCAGGACGGCCATTCCCGTGTTGGGTGTGGTCTTCATCCCTTTGGCCTGTGCTTCGCGAATAAAGGCAGAGTTAAACCCGCCTCCGTAGTTGAAAGGAGCAATTTGACAGTAATAAAACGGAAATTCGCCCACTTCCCAGATCGTACGCCATTCGCGCACCATCCTGTCAAACAGCTCCACGTATCTGTCCGGTTCACCCCGGTTGGCTTCGCCCTGATACCAGATAGCGCCGCGTATACCATACCCTACGATAGGATGCAGCATACCGTTATATAATACGGTGGGTGTCCCGTTCTGTGATTTTATGTCGGCGTCGGTCGCGGGTATCTGAACGTCGGGGATCACGCTTTTGATGGAAGAAGGCGTCATCCATGCTTCGATGCGCGAACCTCCCCAGCTGGTGTGGATCAGTCCGACAGGAACGTCCAGCGTCTGATTCAGCAAGCGGCCGAAGTAATAGCCTGTCGCCGTGAAATCCGGTGTTGTCTCCGGCCCCGCAACCTCCCAGTAGCCTTCACCGTCGGTCTGAGGGGCTGACTTGGAAGCCTTTTTCATGGTGAAGCAACGGATGCCGTGATTCCTGGAAGTGGCAATAGCTTCCGGCCCTCCCTCGACAGGTTGATTTATAAATCCCTTCATCGGCATCTCCATGTTGGATTGCCCCGAACAGACCCATACTTCTCCGATCAGGATATTATTCAATGTGACCGCTTTGCCGTCGCTTATGGTGATGGTATAGGGTGTATAGCCTGCTGCCGGTGTCTTTACCTTCAGTTTCCAATACCCTTGTCCGTCACTTTTCGCCGAATAGCTTTTCTTGTTCCAGGAGGTGGTTACCCGTACGGAGGTGTTTGCTTTTGCCCAGCCCCAGATTGCAGCCTCCGATTGTTGCTGCAATACCATATTATCACCAAAAATGGCCGGCATTCTGATTTCCGCGTTCAATGAGAACAGGACGGAGGACAGGAATAAAATGATTCCAAGACATGCTAGTTTTGTAATTTTTTTCATTTGTTTGTAATTGTTTTAAGTTTTGTATGTTCAGTGATCACGGTTGAATCCTCGACTATTTAATCTGGCATGTGCCTCACAAAACATCTATAAGTCTTAAGTTTAGCTTGGTTTTACTTCACTAATACCAGCCATTTGTTTAATTTTAATTTTTTTCAAATGAGGGTGATATTTAATAAAGGAGAGAGCGTAGCAAGAAAAACTTTTTGCCGATAATGGTCAAATTAAAATCCTCTACCAGTTCGGGGTATTTTTTCTTTATATGTGATCTCACGATTGACAATGATTTCGAATACTTATTATAAACTGTTTTATGGCTAATAGTCAAAGTCTTGGCTATTTCCTCCACTGACCAGTTGTTGATCCGTAACCAGAAAGTTTTCTGCACCAATGGGGGCTGACTGTTAAGGGCTTCACAAATTATACTCACCAGTTCTTCTTCTTCCATCCTAGATGTTATGCTGTTGTAGCTTGACGCAATGATCTCTTTCAGTTCAAGTTTATCGATGGAAATGATATTCTTTAATGTTTTACGGTATATATCCAGCATTCTGAATCGAAGATGTTGTAACATATATGATTGAACCGAGCCCTGGTCATTGCATTTCAGGAAAGAGGGATTCTCCCATACCTTTATCCAAAAATCCTGAATGAGGTCGTCTGTCATTACCTGGTCATTCAATTCATGATAAACAAAACTGTATATCAGTTTGATATATCGCTTGTAGAACAAATCGAAAGCCCTACGATCTTTTTCCGAAATAAGCAGTAGTAACGAATAATCTGTTCTTTTTTCCATCCTGGATATTTTACATTGTAATTTATTCTCTTACAAAGAAACATAATTTCATTTAAAAAATAGACATAAACAGGAATTAAGTTTATGTTAAAATGATTACAAAAATGTTACACATGCTTTATAAAATTTCTAATCCGTTCCTTTAAATATCATGATAGTAGTTGTAATATAATATGGCCGGCAATAAATTAGTAAAAATTAACCATAAAGTCAGGGATAAACATTCGATTTAATCCGTAATATATATAGAAGATTATTTTGAAATAAGTAAAAATGAATAAGAATACACAGCAAACCGATAAAATTGTTAACGAAGAGAGAGATTTATTATTAAAGAACCTCTTTCGGCACATTCATTACGATGAAATGACTCCAAAGGAGAAAAAAGTAATAGAATTGCTAAAGAAGAGTTATAAACCTACAAAGGAAACGCACACATTAACAGATAAGGATCTGAAAAGAGCAATCAAAAGAAATCAGCGGCAAATTTCAAAAAAAATAAAAATATCTCAGACATCCTGCAAAAACAATAAAACCGGCTGGCATATTCCTGCGCTTATAGGAAGCAGTGTTGCTGTAATAACCCTCCTAATAATTTTCTTTATGACTTTTTTTTTCAAGAATGATTCATCAATAGGAGGAACAGGTGCATTGGCAGATTCACATTTGATCGAAAAGCAATTCATCACTGACAATAAAATAAAAAAGATCACATTGCCCGATGGTTCGTCAGTGTTTCTTAACAAAGGAACAACTATAAGTTTACGGAAAGGAAAGTTTAATGCCTTTACCCGAGAACTATGGCTTGAGGAGGGTGAAGCATACTTTTATGTTGCAAAAGACGCAGACCGTCCATTTATCGTTCATACCCCTAATGGGATAGCTACAAAAGTATTAGGCACTTCTTTTAATATAAGGGCATATGCAGAGATGGAGGAGCAGGTAATTTCGGTTAATACCGGTCGCGTACAGGTATATGATGAAAGTGACAATAAGATTATCCTCGACCCTGATTATAAAGTATCTATTAAAAATGGGAAAAACGAATTCGTTGCTGATAAAACAGATGCCCACAATATCTCCGCGTGGCGATCAGGAGCCATCTTATTGGAAGATGCAACCATCAAGGAGGTTTCCTTTAGACTGAAACAAATATTCAATATTGATCTGATCTATGGTGATACAGTTGACCCGGATGAAAAGATTTTCACCATGTTTACTGCCGACATGCCTCAGGAAGAGGTGGTTGTGACAATATGCAGACTTTATGGTGTTCATTATAAGAGAATTAATAATAGAGTTGTATTGATTAAATAAGATGAAAATTATGTTGCAAAAGATGGATAAAATGTACAGAATCGCCCTTTTGGTGATGGTACTGGGGTGTTTAGATTTCGGAAATTTGTCCGCAAGTGTTCAACATGATGGGAGTTTCCCTGCCGAGTCGATGGTCGAAAGAATGGAGCGGCTAAATGAGATGGGGAAATTAACAGGACAAACCGTATCTTATAATGCTACAGAGATTCGCGATGAAGTTGTGCCTTCAATAGAAACCGAAACTAATAATATGGAAGAGTGGCTTTACAAATCATTGAAGGGCTCGAAATTTACATATGAGAAAAGGAATAGTACTCATTATCTAATTGTTCGGAACAAACAAGAGATTAAAAATGAACCGGAACAAGGGCGGCAAGTGTCTGTCCTTCAAGGTCGTGTGACGGGTATTAGGAATGAACCGCTTATCGGGGTGAATATTGTTGAGAATGGCACTCTAAACGGGACGGTTACCGATAAAAACGGTTATTATTCTTTATCAGTCCCTTCTGATGCCGTTATTGTATTTTCTTATATCGGGTATACTGCTCAGGAAATTCCGAGAAATAAACGGAATACAATTAATGTAATCCTCGGAGAAGATTCTGAATTACTCGATGAAGTTGTTGTTGTTGGGTATGGAACACAGAAAAAAATCAACCTTACAGGATCAGTAGCTTCAGTACAAGGGGATGTGTTGGAAAATCGTCCCGTAGGAACGGTGGGAGTTGGATTGCAAGGGATGTTGCCAGGAGTTACTATCACCTCTTCTTCAGGCCAGCCTGGAAGTCCCGGTCTCAATGTTTTAGTTAGGGGAGTAAACACGATTCATAGCCAGACCACTCCGCTGATATTGATTGATGGTGTTTCGGGAGGAGACATTAATTTGGTTAATCCCGATGATATTGAAAGTGTAGTAGTATTGAAAGACGCAGCCGCTTCAGCTATTTACGGAGCACGTGCCGCTAATGGTGTCATCTTGGTTACCACTAAAAAAGGGAAGAAAGAAGGAAAGCCAATGATCAATTATACAGGTTATGTGGGTATTCAAACTCCAACTTCTTTGCCGGAATTGGTTAATGGACGTGAGTACATGACATTGTCTAATGAGGCGAGGAATGCCAGAGGGGTGGCAATTCCATATACCGATGAGGCGTTTATGAAATATGACTCTAAAAACTTTCCGAACGATTATTCAAACACTAATTGGGTTAATGCAGTTTATAAAAAACATGCAACCCAACAAAGTCATAATGTAAATATCAATGGCCGAGGTGCACACACTTCTTACTATATGTCCTATGGATTTCTTAACCAAACAGGCCTGATTGTTGGCGATCCGTATTCTTCCAGCCGGCATAACATACGTCTTCGATTAATCACGGATTTAACCGATCGTTTGCGTATCGATGGCAACGTCAGTTTTGTTGACTTCTACCGTAAAGATGCTGGAGGAGCTGGCACGGCTGGAGTATTTCGTCTTGTACAGCGCATTTCACCTTTGCTTCCGATTAAATGGCAACTTCCTTCCGACGACGGCAATTGGCAGGATTCACCTTATTGGTCGTACGGATCAGTTTCTAATCCGGTTAGGGTTGCATATGAGTCCGGATATTCTAAAAATTATTCCAGAACTTTTAACGGTAATTTTAATGCTACACTTCACCTGGTTGAAGGAATGGATGTGAATGCACAGTATGCCTACAATTATTATACACGTGACATAAAAGACTGGAGTCCTACAATGCCTCGTTTCCTGGCAGACGGGACTCCTCACTCGGGAAACAATCAGGCTGTAAATACAATTTTTGAATCACGTAGCAGTACGGTGACTCAAACCTTTAATACTACTCTCAACTATGAGAAACAGTTTTCCAGACATGAGCTCAAGTTTCTTGCCGGTTTTTCGCAGGAATCGGCGCAAATTCCCTATTTGAGCGCCTCGCGGCAAAAGGTGTTACTTGAGGGAATTGAAGTAATAGACGCTGGTACAGAAAATATCACTAATAGTGGAACAGAGGAACACTGGGCGCTGCGTTCTTGTTTTGGACGGTTAAATTATGATTTTGCCTCCAGATACCTGTTCGAGGCCAATATACGTTACGACGGCACTTCCAGGTTTTCGAGAAACAACCGTTGGGGAACTTTTCCTTCCTTCTCTGCCGGATGGCGATTCTCGGAGGAGGAATTTATGGATTTTTCCAAGAAATATTTAGATTCGGGAAAATTTCGTGTTTCATGGGGAGAATTGGGAAACCAGAATATAAGCAGTGATTACTATCCCTACCTCACAGAAATAGAGCGAGTGGAAAAGACATACCCTATTGGTAATAAAGAGAATGTAGGCTTCAAACAATATTCTTTGGCCAATGAAAATATTAAATGGGAAACTATTCGAATGTTCAATATCGGAGTAGATTTGGTAGTTCTAAATAACCGTCTCGATTTAACGTTCGATTGGTTTAAGAAGACCAATAGAAATGCCCTTTTGAAACCAGTTTATCCGTCGGTCATTGGTATAACAAGCACTTCAAACCTCCCTTTTGAAAATGTTGGATCAATTGAAAATGAAGGCTGGGAACTCAGCTTGAACTGGCGGGATAAAATAGGAAGAGTTAATTATGGCTTTACTTCCAACCTTTCTGATGCCAAAAACAAAATAACCGATCTGGGGAACAGCACTCCCTCTTTAGGAAACAATATCCGGAGAGTAGGTGACCCGATTAATGCATACTACGGATACCTGACAGATGGATTGGCGCAAATAACTGATTTTGAATCGTATAACGAAACTTCTCAGAAGTACGTAAATCCAAAGTTTCCTGTTATCAGCAGTTATGCAGCTATTATTCAACCCGGTGATATAATTTATCGTGATATTAGTGGAGAAAATGGGGAACCGGATGGCAGAATCGATGAGTATGACAAGGTGGTTTTTGGAAACCCTTATCCCCGTTATACATACTCATTAAGAGGTTTTGCCGAATGGGGAAATTTCAATTTTTCATTCTACCTGCAAGGTGTCGCAAAAGTCAATGGTTATCTGAGTGAAGAGGCGAGACATGCATTCATCAACGATTACTCAATCCCCAAAAAAGCACATTTAGACCGGTGGACGCCTAATAATCTGGATGCTTCATATCCCCGCATGTACTACCAGGCTGATCACAATATCGTTTTTTCGAATTATTGGCTGGAAGATGCTTCTTATCTGAGATTAAAAAATATTCAACTTGGTTATAATTTACCTAAGCATCTTATTAGTAGGATAAAGGTAGATAGGTTAAAGGTGTACCTGACGATTGATAATTTATTTACCCTGACCAATTATTTTGGTGGATTTGATCCGG
The DNA here is from genome assembly GCF_002427225.1 of Proteiniphilum sp. UBA5463. Taxonomy (NCBI): domain Bacteria; kingdom Pseudomonadati; phylum Bacteroidota; class Bacteroidia; order Bacteroidales; family Dysgonomonadaceae; genus Proteiniphilum; species Proteiniphilum sp. UBA5463. The sequence goes on from NZ_DIQL01000062.1 coordinate 124,100, forward strand.
AAGTCAGGGAAACATCAGGAGACGCTTACCCGCAATTGAAAACATATGCAATAGGTGTTCAACTTGGTTTTTAATATTATTAATGTATAAAATTATGAATAAAATGACAAACTTGAAATATATTCTTGTTACAATGTTTTTCTTTGGATGGAGTTGTAACGATGGTTTTTTGGATAAATTTCCGCTCGATACTGTTACTCATGGCACGTACTGGAAATCAGAAGATCAGCTGCGGGCTGCTCTATATCCTTGTTACGAAGGATTTCAGTTTGAATTGGTTACTTACCCCAGTGTCTTTGGGGATGACGTGGTATGGGGTGCTTTGTCCAGCGGACTGAGCAAAGTCCCCGGAGGACGGCATACTGCACTGGATGGGTTCCCTTTTAGTTCTTTCTGGAACTACACCTATTCACATATTTTTACATGCAATAATTTTCTGGATCATTACGATCTTGCTGAAATACCACAGGCTAAAAAGGACATCTATGCGGCCGAAGTGAAAGTGATCAGGGCGTTACAGTATTTCTGGCTTACTTCTTATTGGGGAGATGTACCTCTCGTCACAAAGGTCATCACTTCTGAAGAGGCTTACGGACCGAGAACACCCCGCAGTGAAGTGCTTGAATTTATTCTTGATGATCTGGATTGGGCGACAAGTAAGCTGAGTGGGGATATTCCCTCTGGAGACAATTTAGGGCGCATCAACAAATGGGGTGCTCTGGCATTGAAGGCACGTATTGCTTTACAAAATGAATTTTGGGAAATGGCTGCTTCTGCCGCGAAAGAGATTATTGACAACAGTCCATATGAACTATATTCTAATTATGCTGATTTATACCAGCTTGCTGGTAATTCCGAAACCAATCCGGCAAATAAGGAAGCCATTATCTATAGCCTTTATGTGAAGGATATTCGCATGAACAACCTGACCAACTATACTTGTACCCCTGTTGACTATATCCGCTTTAATCCATCTAAGCGGTTAGTGGATGCATTTTTGTGCACTGACGGCAAACCAGCAAAAACAGGCTTGGAGTATTACGGGCGATCAGATGTTGTGGTTTCCGGTTTATATACTTATCCCGAGCAACATTATGCCGATTATTTCCAAAACCGCGACCCGCGAATGGCCATGACCCTATATGTGCCCGGAGATGAATGGCCGGGAGGTGACGACGGAGACACGGATGATAATATTCCAAATCCTATATTCCGGTTGCCGCGTTTTGCCGCTTTGCAGAATAACAACCGGAATGGAGCCAATGGGTTGACCGGTTTTTATTTTAAAAAGTACAACACTCCTGAGCTGGCAGGTGCCACCAACAGAGATGATAACAATATCAATGTGATCCGCTATGCTGAAATATTGCTGATCTATGCCGAAGCATTGTTTAATATGCAGGGGAAATCACTCACGCAGACACAGATTGACCAAACGATCAATCAATTGCGAAATAGGGTGGGAATGCATCCCATGAAACTAGACGAACTGGATGCCTGGGGAATGGATCTTGAAACGGAACTTCACCGTGAACGACGGGTGGAGATGTCAATGGATGGAATGCGTTATTTCGACATTCTGAGGTGGAGAGAAGGAGAGAGATTCCTGGGAAAGGCTATGGTAGGGCCCAGTTTGCAGGTGTGTTTGAATGATTTGGGTAAAAATCCTTTCATTAACAATGGTGTGGATGAATTTGGTGATATAATTTATGAAAAATCTGTGGCTGAAGGTGGAATAGATCACTTTGACCCGAGTAAACACTATTTATGGCCAGTACCTTATGCCGAAAGAATTAAAAATCCCAAGTTGGGGCAAAATCCGGGATGGGAGGAATAAGAAATGAGAAAAATAAATGTATCTGTCTTTTTGATGTTCGGATTGCTTTTCGTAGCAATAGCTTGTGAGAAAAAGTATAAAGACATTGAGGATCCCGGCTGGAATAAGCCAAAACCGGATAACAAGGTTGTAGTGATGAGCTACAACGTAAAATATTGTTCTGCTATTAATAGTACGGTTCCGGATGTTAACGCTGTTGCGGCAGTTATTAATAAGATAAAACCCGACATCGTTCTTTTTCAGGAACTTGATAAAAACACTACCCGTAGCGGAAAAGTCGATCAGTTGGCTTTATTGTCGTCCAAAACAAATATGCCTTATACGTTTTACAGTAAAGCTATTGATTATCAAGGTGGTGAGTCCGGACTTGGTATTCTTTCCAAGCACCAGCTGTCTGATCCGAAGCGATATGATCTGCCTCGTGTAGACCTGGGTCCGGATGTGTATGTCAGCTATCGTATTCTGCAGACAGCAGTCATTAACGTGAATGAGAAAAAGATTATGATTGCCAATACACATATGGAGCTGACGCAGGAAAACCGGGATTTGCAAGTGCCCGAGATTAACAGGATCCTTTCTAATTCAACGAATCCTGTTATTATTGGAGGAGACTTCAATGCTGTTCCAGGTAATAAAACTATGCAGTCGTTTTTCGACTTTGGCTTTAAAAAAACATGTACTACAAATTGTCTGACAATCCCGTCAATAAATCCGAATAGGGAGATTGACTTTATACTATACCGTCCGGAACAAAAATATTCAGTAGTGTCGCACCAGGTTATTGAAAGCCAGGCATCAGACCATTTGCCCATTGTTGCGGTATTGGAACTCAAATAACGAGATGTTTGATATAAACGAATTAAAAATGCATACAATGAATAGACTTTTGTTATTTTTTTCTATCCTTACAATTGCTTTATGGACAGCATGTCAGGATAAGATGTCGAACCCCCTCATAACATTTGAAAATGGAGTGGACAGCATTGCTGATGTTTTTCCCGGAGATATTATTCATGTGAAAGGGACAATTACTGCCGAAGGGCCTCTTGCCGGAGCGTTTTATTTTATTCAAAAGAAAGATGCCGGAGTTTTGGAGGAGAATGGAGATCGTCTGATTCTTGGACAGGAAGGATTCTCTGGATCTTTTTCCCTGGAAGTGACGGCAGAAGCTACAACATCAGGTGTGAAAATAATTGCTGAAGATAAAAATGGAAATCGTACCGTAAAAATATTTAAGATAATAAAAGGTGTTGACGAAATCAATATTGTTTTGGAAGAACCTTCTTTTCTTGATGATATCAATACCGGAGAAGTTTTTCACGTGAAAGGCAAGGTGACATCCAAAACGAAAATAACGAGTTTGAACTATCGGATAATAAAAGGCGACATAAATGATAGCCCGGTTGATTTGGATATTACAGAAGCGTTGGAGTCGCCTTTCGATATCTCTCTGGCTGCCCGTAACGGTTGGACTGGTGTGCTAATAACAGCCTCCAATAAGAGTGGCCTGGTTGTCGAAAAGAAATTCGAAATTAAACACGTGACTCATGTAGGCCCTTCAGTTTTATTCGACTCGGATAAAATTTTTGTGAAGCCTGATTCGATGTTTACCGTATCTGGAAGGATTGCCTCGAATCACCCTGTTTCTTCGCTCTCATATGTAGTTGTCAGAGGCACGGTATCCGATCCTGTAAAGTTAGCTGTTTTAACCGGTGACAGGTTTGGGTTTGAAGTGAATGCGGATGAAACGGCAACTGCCGTTATGGTAATAGCAACCGATGAAAGAGGAAATGAAGGTGAAGGTACAATTCCTGTGTCGATTCTTTTTCCCAGCAGAGTAGAAGGGAATACAATGATTCATTACAAAAACATAATTCTGGCGGACAACCTGTCAAAAGGTTATTTTAGTTTCTCTTTAGCCCCTTATGTGCTCGACAAAGAAAAAGCTACTTCTAATCAGGAGCATGTAAATCTTCTGTATTCTAATTTATTCATCGGAGAGGGTAATACCAATAACGGTCCGGCTGTTTTTGGCCCGAATGTATACAATGCCTCCACAATCAAAGCACCTTATATGGTAGAGGGATGGACCACACTGAACTTAACGCGCACACCTGTTGCAAATGATTTCTTCAGTGTCTCGGGTCTCACCTTTGATGAAATACCGGATAATAAGGATGCCTGGGATCAGATCAATCAATATATCAAAAGCAAAATAGGGTCTTCCAGTGTAGTGCGTCAGAAGAATGTGTCAGTGGGATATATGTTCGCTATCGGCTATGGTGGAACCACTGCAGGAGAGATAAATAAATATGCGATAGTTATCGTTCGGGGGATGGGTGGTAAAAATGCTACTTCCGTTGAGGAATCCACAGGAGCCTGGATTGAGCTTGAAATTAAAATGAGTAAATAACTGAAATTCCTGTATTTTCTATCTTGCACCTTCTAATGTGCCGTCGTTAATTTCAGAATAGCGAAAATCTGGACATGAGATGTAGGCATTTCTGAAAGGGGCGCCAATGCCAAAGGTTAAAATA
>NZ_DIQL01000028.1:0-28854 GCF_002427225.1 Proteiniphilum sp. UBA5463
TCTAAGGAAGGGGAGAAGTTTAGTTTCATGTTTTTGTTGAAGCCATGTCTATGTAAAAAATATTACAATAGAGAACTCATAGTCAAATAATAAAAATTACGAATAGATGAAAAAAGTAACATACTTAATAGTCCTTTTTCCCATTTATATATTGTTATCAAGTGGCTGCAACAATAAAACAGAAAAAAAAGGAAGAACGACTATTTCTGTTGATATAGAAAAAGAGCAGACAGTTTTTTTCAACGATTTATTCTCTCACATTGAGTTAATTCCCTTAGAAACAAACGAAAAATCATTAATAAGAGATATCAGAAAATTAATAATATATGAGGATACTTTTTATATCTTTGATTATAATAAAGCTGAAATATTAAGATTTGATTCTCGCGGAAAATATCTAAATAAAATAAGTGACAGGGGAGAAGGACCGAAAGAATATGTAAATATTGGAGATTTTGAAATAGATAGTTCAAACAATATTATTAGGCTTTTATCTGGTGTTAATAACAGTATATATGAGTATGATTTGAATGGGAATTTTAAAAACAGATATAAACTCCCCGAAATAAAGGGCGCCTATAAGTGTTTCAGAAGTATAAATAATGATACTATAGTATTCTTTACTTTTGATTATAACAATAGAATTAAATTTTATTCAAATAATAAGAAGAAAATAATTAAACAGCTATTACCTGAAAATGAAAATATGCTTAACGTGTTTGCATACGATGAATTTCCCTATTCAAACTATTTACATCGTGCTTCCTCTAATACACTTTTTACTATTAATGACAATTGTACTATTGGTTTTGGGTATGCTTGGGATTTTGGCAATTTGAACAACACAAAAAGTCAGATAAAAAATATGGAAAAATTATCCTCTAATGAGTTACAATCCTATTTTTCGAAACTTATCAATTCAGAATTAATTAATCAGATTATTATCTTACATGGAGGTAATTCCCAATTTATTTTTTCCCAAATATGGAGAAAAGGCAAACATATCAATATTTTCCACGATAAAATCAAAAACAAAAATTTTGTTTTTGAAAAAATGGCAGAAGGGGCTTTATTTCACCCGTTATCTTGGCATGGAAATTACGTAATAGGATACTATAGTGATGAGTGGGGTAAAATGGATGAAACTCTTCCCAATACAATATTAGATAGCCAAGCCATCAAAATGAAAGAGAATTTAACAGAATACGATAATCCGATTTTAATAAAATATTACTTTAAACAGGAATTGTGATGAACAGAAGAATTTTATTTTTACAGATAATCATTTTTTTCATTTCTTTAATTTCATTTGCATCTTGCTCAAATCACAAAAAAAAGAATCAAGTAATTGATGTCGAAAAATATATTTACGAAGAGATCCAAACATTAGAAAAGAAAAATGTCAATCAAAAAATAAATTCTATTGGCACATCATCTCATAAATAAGAAGTATAATGAAAGAATTTAGCTATTGTATTTGTTTAATATTCTTTTTCGTTTTGTCCGCCTGCAACACCGACAAAAAAGAAAAGCCCGACGAAGCTGTCCAACAACTTCTTCCCGACGCGCCCGCCGAAGTAACCGCCATCAGGCTCAGAACCGTCGATTTTGAGCACGAACTTGTGAGTAACGGCAAAATATCGGCACGCACCGTTGCGGAGCTTAAGTTCCAAACCTCGGAAACCATCGCGCAGATATTCGTGAAAAACGGCTCACGGGTTTCGCAGGGGCAGCGCATCGCTGTACTCGACACCTATTCCATCAACAACCGGTTGGAACAGGCAAAAGATGCGTTGGACCGCAGCCGGTTGGAAATGCAGGATGTGCTTATCGGACAGGGATATAAGTTGGACAGCCTGGATGCCGTTCCGGCAGAGGTGATGGAGCTTGCACGGGTAAAAAGCGGTTTCAATTCGGCACAAACACAGTTCAATATGGCAAAGTACGATTTACAACGTGCCACACTCACCGCACCTATCGGCGGCGTAATTGCCAACTTGTTTGCCAAGCCGCATACGATATCATCGCCTGGCGAAGTGTTTTGCAATATCATCGACACACGCAGTTTGGAAGTACAGTTTACCGTGCTGGAAAACGAACTCGGGTTTATCCATATCGGCGACAACATGAAAATCGTTCCCTTTTCGATGCCCGAATTGGAAGTAACCGGACGTGTTTCGGAAATCAACCCGTGGGTAAACGAAAACGGAATGGTGCAGATAAAAGCCGCCGTTAATTATCACGCGCGATTGGTGGAAGGAATGAATGTACGTGTGAGTACGTTCCGCTCGGCAGGCAAGCAGTGGGTAGTTCCAAAAACTGCCGTTGTGCTCCGTACTGGAAAACAGGTGGTTTTTACCGTTGTAGATGGAAAAGCCATTTGGAATTACGTACAAACCGGATTGGAAAATGCCACGGAATACACCATCACCAGCGAAACGCTGAAAGAAGGCGACCAAATCATCATAAGCGGAAATATCAACCTGGCGCACGAGTCGCCGGTGAAGGTGGTAGAAGATTAGTTGGATTAGATGACAAAATAGAATTGAAACAGAATCTTTACACTTTTATTTTTTATTATAAGGAAAGATTTTGTTTTATTTAAATTGATTTTACAAACACATAAAAAAGGAGGTAACAGGCAACAAAGAAAAAACAGACAAACATCACAAGTTATGGGCTTGAGCTATTGAAAGGATACATATAGCACAATAATGGAATTTTTTTATAAATCAATCTAAACAATTATTTATTATGTCTAAAAAAAACAGTTTTAAGCAGTATTTTCGCAATTGCATTGGTAACAGTTGCAGGAATGGGAATTAACAAGAGTGTGAATAAAGATACAGCTCTTTCAAATTTGGCTTTGAGTAATGTTGAAGCATTGGCAACACCTGAACAACCCCTTCAAATTCCGTGCGAAATGGAAGATAAATCTAAGTGTAAGGTTCTTTGTCAAGATGCTAGTGGAACTTTAATGCATATCGAATTTCATGATATGCGACCCAGTTAAGTCAATCAAACTTAAAAGTACATAATGTTTTTTGTAAGTACTCTAAAAACTTTATGCACTTTTACATATTAACGAATGATATAATCTATTAAAGATGAAAAAATTAACAAATATAATTATTTTATTTCTCTTGATATTTATTTTGGCATCTTGCTCAGAAAAAGAGAAGAAAGAAAAATACAAGAAAAATGTAACGGAACAACTATATGGTCATATTTTAAAAGTTAATAGTTTAGAGGGAAAATCTTTTATTACGATTAAAGATAGTATGATGATTATGAATTCATTTTCAAGAGACTCATTAGTTGTTGCTTATAAATTAATAAATGGTAGTGATTTAGTTAAGATAGGGAATGCAATTCCAAGAGGTAATGGTCCAAATGAATTCAATAATACGTCATATTATGCAGATAAAGAGATTTTTGACATTATAAACTCAGATGGGATGATGACAAAACCATCAACAATAAATATAGACTCTCTATTTAGAAAAAAGACAACAAATTGTCTCCTTGATAAAGATATGAAATGGATAAACCCATTTAACTACGGAGGATGTTTTGTGAGGTTTGATAATAATAAAATTTTACTTTTAGGGGGCGACTACAATTCTCGGAACTTACTAACATTGATTAATTTAAAAACCAATTCCAAAACAAGTTTAGAATATTGGATTAATGATTCTTATAAAGGTCCTAATATCCCAAAACAAATGCTTTATTGCAGTAACTCGCGTATTTTTAAAAATAATGACAAAATATTGTTTGCTTGTGGAGTTGGTAGATATTTAGAAATTATTGATTTATTAAATACTGATATAACCAACAGAAAATTAATCTATGGATTCTATCCGATTTTTGAAAAAAGAGACGATAACTTAAATTTTAAAATAAAATTTAATAGCTTTAGGGGGATGAATGTATTTACAACTTCTACATATATTTTTGTACATTTAAAAACATATCAAGATGAAGAAGGAGTTCAAAAAAGCATATCTGATTTTAAGGGTTATCCATATTATTATAATGATGAACTAGAAGTTTATGACTGGGATGGCAATTTTTTAAAAAACTATCAAACGAATATTCCTTTTTACGATTTTTTTGTAACAGAAGATAATAAAACTCTTTTTACTATATCTCAAGACTTAAATACATATGAGCCAATAATGGTCAAATATGAATTACAATTCAGCCAATGATAAAGTTCCTCCTCCGCCGCCCCATCGCCGTCCTCATGGTATTTCTTGCCTGTGTGATTATCGGCATCATCACCTACAACACGCTGCCCGTGTCGTTGTTGCCCGATATTGCCATTCCCGAAATTACCGTGCAGGTAACGGGCGACAATATGTCCGCGCGTGAACTGGAAAATACCGTAGTAAAACCGATACGACGACAATTGATGCAGACTGGCAAGCTGCGCGACATCCGCAGCGAAGCCCGCGATGGCTCCGCTATTGTGCGGCTGAAATTCGACTATGGCACCAACACGGACCTGGCGTTTATCGAGGTTAACGAGAAAATCGATGCCGCGATGAACAGCCTGCCGCGCGATTTGCGCCGCCCTCGCGTGATCAAGGCCAGCGCCACGGATATTCCCGTGTTCTACCTGAACCTCACGCTGAAGGAGGACAAACCCTATACGCCAACCGACGAACAGAAATTCCTCGACCTGTCCGACTTTGCCGACAACGTGGTGAAACGCCGCATAGAGCAGCTGCCCCAAGTGGCAATGGCCGATATGACCGGACTGATGTACCGGCATCTTCAAATCGTGCCCGACCTGAATAGGCTGGAATCTGCCTCAATAAGTTTAAATGATATAGAAAATACCCTGGCAGCCAACAATATTGAACCCGGAAGCATGACCGTGCGCGACGGATACTACGAGTACAACATCAAGTTCTCGTCGCTGTTGCGTACGCCTGAAGATGTGCGTAATATCTACCTGCGAAAAGATGGCCGCATTTTTCAACTCAAAGACCTGACGAAAATAGATGTGGTGCGCCAACCGGAAGCCGGTATGTCTCTCATCGACGGGAAGCGCGCTGTCACGCTGGGCGTCATCAAGCAGGCGGACGAAACGATGAAGAGCCTCAAGAAATCGCTCAACGCCACGCTCGCCGACCTTGAACGCACCTACCCCGACGTGCAATTCACCGTAAACCGCAACCAGACCGAACTGCTTGACTACACTATCGCCAACCTTCGGGAAAACCTCACGCTGGGTTTACTGCTCGTTTTTATCGTGGCTCTGCTTTTCCTGGGCGATGCCAAATCACCGGTAATTATAGGGATAAGCATGATAACTGCACTGCTCACCACCTTTATATTTTTTTACCTCTTCAGGCAGTCGCTTAACATCATTACCCTTTCGGGACTGATCCTTGCCGTGGGAATGATGATCGACAGCGCCATCATCGTAACAGACATAATAAACCAGTACCGGATGCAGGGCTGTTCGCTGGAAGAATCGTGTGTGAAAGGAACAAACGAGGTCATCACGCCGGTGCTCAGCTCCACACTCACCACCATTGCCGTTTTCGTTCCGCTGGTGTTCATGAGCGGTATTGCCGGAGCTATTTTCTTTGCCCAGGCATTTGCCGTAAGCGTGGGGCTGCTCATTTCATACTTTACTGGAATTATTATGCTACCCGTGCTGTACAAACTGGTGTACGGCATGAAAACAGGCCCGGACAAGGTGGGCGATCTATTTGCCCGCACCCAGCGGCAGGCCGATAAATGGGCTTTCGGATGGTACGACCGCGGAATAGAGTTTATTTTCCGCCACAAAACTGCCACGTTTCTGTTCATTATTCTTTCCGTTCCGTTATGTGTGCTGATGTTCCGCATTATGCCACGATCATCCATGCCGCATATCGACCATACCGAAACAGTAGCGATGGTGGAATGGAACGAAAACATCCACGTGGACGAGAACAAGGAGCGCGTTTTTAACCTTATGGAATCGACGGACGAAATGACCACCGAACACGCCGGGTACGTTGGACACCGGCAGTACCTGCTCGACAAGGAGAATGACCTGTCGCCCTCCGAAGCACAACTCTATTTCCGTACTGCTAAAGCATCGTACGTGGAGAAACTGAAATTGCACATTTCCGATTGGATCAGAATGAACTATCCGCAAGCTGTGGTAACGTTCTCACCACCCGAAAACGTTTTTGAGAAGATTTTCGATACGTCGGAAGCCGATGTGGTGGCACAACTCTACCCCGCCAACCGCGAAGAAATACCCGATGCCGGAACCATCCGCGCCATTGAACGGCAGTTACAGGCGGCAACCGGCCTGGAAGCCGAGGGTATACCGCTTGAACAGCAACTAACGATCACCATCGACAAGGAAAAGCTGCTGCTCTACGGCGTGGATTACGGCGAGGTTTACCGCACGCTGCGCACCGCTTTCCGTGAAAACCAAATTGCCTTGTTGCGTTCCTACCAGCAGTACCTGCCCATATCGCTGGCCGGAAAACAACAAACCGCGGAACAGGTGCTGCGCGAAACACTGGTACAGGCAAACGCATCGCGAAACAATTCGGAAACGATGATTCCCTTGCAGTCGCTCGTGAGCGTACACCGGGGCGAAGACATCAAAACCATTGTGGCAGGCAAAAACGGAGAGTACATTCCGATGAATTATTACGATATTGACCGTCCTGAAACGCTTATTAAAAATGCCGAAAAGGCTATCAGGAAAGACAACACGTGGGAAGCCCAGTTCTCGGGCAGTTTCTTTTCCAACCAAAAAATGCTGGGCGAGCTGGTGGTAATCTTGTTGGTGTCCATCCTGCTGATGTACTTTATCCTCTCGTCGCAGTTCGAAAACTTTCTTCAGCCGCTGATCGTGTTGATCGAAATCCCAATAGATATTGCTTTCGCACTTATATTGCTCTGGGCAACGGGACACACGCTCAACCTGATGAGTGCCATCGGGCTGATTGTATCAAGCGGGATTATAATCAATGATAGCATCCTCAAACTCGACATGATTAACGAGTTGCGTAAACAGGGCATTCCCCTGATGGAAGCCATCCACACGGCTGGTGTGAAGCGTTTGCGTGCCATCATTATGACCTCGCTCACAACCATTCTGGCAATGGTGCCGCTACTTTTTTCGTTCGATTTGGGTTCAGAATTGCAGAAACCACTAGCCATCGGTATGATTGGTACAATGGTTATAGGAATGTTGGTGAGCTTATTTGTGGTACCGTTGGTGTATTGGGCGATATATAGAAAATTATGAATTACGAATTACGAGGGTAGAATTAAGAAAGGAAAACAGGAGTGAAGGAGGATTCCGCCTTAGGAAGATTAATGTGATAATTAAATAAAGTGTAAAGTTCATGTCCTGATTCTCGGCTCTCGGCTCTGACTAAAATGACATAAAATATGAAACGAGCATCCAAATCATTACACCCACAGAACATGATTATCGCGAGTTCCATACACCTTGATAAAAAAAAAATAAAATAATCGTATGAAATATACCCGTTTATTATTCCTTTTCGCGGTTATGGGCTGGTTGAGCCTATCAACTGTTTTCGCCCAACAAACCGAAATTACCCTCGATTTGAGGCGGACCGTGGCGTTGGCAAACGACAGTTCGCTCTCGGCATTCCGGGCCAGGAACATGTACATGGCAAGCCGGTGGGAATACCGTACATTCAAGGCGGCACGGCTACCGTCGCTCACGCTTTATGCCACGCCGTTACGCTACAACCGCGATTTCACCCGCCGCTACGACTCGGAGCAGAACATCGATGTGTACCGCCGCCAGCAATCGCTCTATTCCTACGGAAACTTGGCCGCTCAGCAGAACTTCGACTTCACGGGTGGAACGTTTTTTGTGGATACCGAACTGGGCTACATCCGCAACTTCGGTGACCTGGCACGAAGCCAGTTTAACAGCGTGCCCGTCCGTATCGGCTACCGGCAGGAGCTGCTGGGCTACAACCGCTTCAAATGGGAAAAGAAAATAGAGCCGCTCAAATTCGAAAGAGCGCAAAAGGAATTGATTTCCAACCTGGAAGCAACGGCTGAAACCGCATCGGGTTACTTTTTCGATTTGGCGATGGCACAGGCCGAACACCAACTGGCTCAGGAAAATCGACGGAACTCCGAACGGCTGTATCAAATTGGTGAGGAAAAGCACAAAATCGCCTCCATAGGACAATCGGAATTGCTCACGTTAAAGCTAGACCGGGTAAACGCCCAAAACTCGCTACAAAATGCCGAACTGCGCTTGAAACGGGCGATGTTTGCGTTGGCGGCTTACCTCAATCTGGATAAGGACACGAAAATCACGCTGCAACTGCCCGATTATCCCAAGAATGTCATCGTAAACGTGAACGATGCGCTGATGTTCGCCAAGGAGAACAATCCACAGTATATGGAACACAAGCAACGCATATTGGAATCCGAGCAGACTCTCGACCGCACCCGCCGCGAATCGCTCTTCAGCGCGGGGTTCTCAGCAAGCGTGGGGTTCAACCAGATTGCACCCACGTTTCGCGACGTGTATCGCAATCCGTTGCAACAAGATATCCTGGCGCTTACGCTAACCATTCCCATTGTAGACTGGGGCGTTCGCAAAGGACGGTACAACATGGCGAAGAACAACCTGAACATCACGCAGCTTTCGGCACAGGAAAGCGAAATCCGCCTGGAAGAAGACGTGATCATGACCGTGGGCGACTTCTCGGTACAGCAACAGATGATCCGCAGCGCCGAAGAGGCGATGGAACTCGCCAAGGTAGCGTACGAGCAAACACAGGAACGCTTTATCATCGGCAAGGCGGATATCAACAGCCTGACGCTCTCCACCAACCGCCGTCAGGAGGCACAACGCAATTACATTTCCGCCCTGCGTAACTATTGGCAGAGCTATTTCAAGCTGCGGAAACTGACATTGTATGATTTTGAAAAAAACAGACCTATTGAGGTAAGTTTTTAGTAAAAAGTTGAAAGTTCGTAAATTACAAATTGATTAATGTCTAAAAAATCTTCCATATCCTCATTCACCGTCATCGTTGCTTTCTTAAGCATAGCCCTCACAGGACTTGCCCTTATTCCGCTGTTGCCGGTCAAGATGGCTCCCTCGCGGACATTGCCCAGTTTGACGGTCTATTTCTCGATGCCCGGCAATTCCGCCCGCATTGTGGAAATGGAAGCCACTTCGAAGTTGGAATCGATGCTGGCGCGCATCGGCGGCGTGAAAAACATCCATTCCACATCGGGAAACGGCTGGGGCAACATCACGCTCGAACTGGACAAGCACACGCCAATTGATGCCGCCCGGTTCGAGGCTTCCACCATAGTTCGTCAGACGTGGCACGACCTGCCGCGCGAAGTGTCGTACCCCTATATTTCGGTGCGCCGCCCCGACGAGAACGCCTCGCGCCCCTTTATGACCTTCACCGTCAATTCCGCCGCCACGCCCATCGTTATTCAAAAATATACCGAAAACACCATAAAGCAGCGTTTGAGCGATATTGGCGGATTATACAAAATTGATGTGCGGGGAGCTACACCGATGGAATGGCAATTGACCTACGACAGCGACCAACTACAAGCCTTGGGCATAACGGTAAACGACATCCGCGAAGCTGTTTCGATGTATTATTCCACCGACTTTCTGGGAATGGCGGAAACGCAAAACGAAAACGACACGCCTTCGTGGATGCGCATCATGCTGGTATCGGGGGGTAATAACGACCCCTTTGACGCTTCCGCCATTACCGTGAAAAACCGCAGAGGCACACTTATCCGCCTGGATCAACTGGTAAAAGTGGTGCACACCGAACAAGCGCCCAACAGCCATTACCGCATCAACGGTTTGAATTCCATTTACCTGTCGCTCACGGCGGAAGAAACTGCCAATCAGTTACGGTTAAGCAAACAGGTTCACGAAGCCATTGACGAAATCCGCCTTGCCTTACCTCCGGGTTACGAAATCCACTACAGTTACGACGCCACGGAATACATCCGTGCCGAACTGGGAAAAATTTACCTGCGCAGCGGGCTTACGGTACTTATACTGCTGCTTTTCGTGCTGCTCATAACCCGAAACGTGCGCTACCTGTTTCTTATTGCCGTTACGCTGGCAATCAACCTCGCCGTTGCCGTTATTTTTTATTACTTCTTCGGGTTGGAGATTCAGCTCTACTCGCTGGTGGGAATTACTATTTCACTCAGCCTGATTATCGACAATACCATTATTATGACCGACCACCTGATGCACCGAGGTAACCGGAACGCCTTTATGCCCATACTGGCGGCAACGATGACCACGGTGGGTGCGTTGGGCATCATCTTTTTCCTGGACGAGAAGATACGTCTCAACTTGCAGGATTTTGCCGCAGTGGTGATGATCAACCTCTGCGTATCACTTTTGGTAGCGCTCTTTTTTGTGCCGGCAATGGTGGAAAAGATCAATCTGAAAAAACGCGAACCGATGAAAAGACGGGGGCTTCTCCGCCGCCTGCCCATCCGTCCGCGCTGTCTGACGGTACACTTCAACCGTTTTTACAGCTGGATGATCCGCATCCTTTCAAAATACAAATGGATTCCGTTCACGGCGATTGTGTTGATTTTTGGATTACCGGTATTTCTGCTTCCCGACAAAATCGAAAAGAAAACCAGATTCGCGGAACGGTACAACAGGATTTTCGACAATTCCACCTACAAGGAGAAAGTAAAACCGGTTGTAAACAAAGCCCTGGGTGGTACGTTGCGCCTGTTTTCGGAAAAAGTGTATCAAGGAAGTTACTTCACACGAAGCGAAGAGGTGGTGCTTACCATCACCGCTTCGATGCCCAACGGAACCACATTGCCGCAGATGAACGCCCTTATCGAAAAGATGGAACGATACCTGAGCGGGTTCCCCGAAATACGTCAGTTTCAGACCGATATACCCAACGCACGCAGGGCATCCATCCGGGTATTTTTCAACAGGGAATCGGAACGGAGCGGTTTTCCGTACCAACTTAAAAGCAGTGTCATTACCAAAGCCTTGGAATTGGGTGGCGGAAGTTGGGGCGTTTACGGTTTGCAAGATCAAGGTTTCAGCAACGATGTTACCGAATTTGCCGGAAGTTACCGCGTGAAACTATACGGCTACAACTACGACGAATTAACGTCATGGGCGGATACACTCAAGAACCGTCTGTTGAACTATCGTCGTATCAAGGAGGTGCTGATTAATTCCAATTTCTCGTGGTACAAGGATGACTACCGCGAGTTCTCTTTCGATTTGAACAAGCAGCGGCTGGCTTCCGAAGGCTTTATGCCGGGTGAACTGTTTGCCTCGCTGCAACCCGTTTTTGCCAAAGACGTGTGGGCAGGCTCCTTGGTCATAGACGGCGAAAGGGAGGATATCAAACTGGCAAGCCGCCAGAGCAGGGATTACGATATCTGGGCGCTGCAATACATCGCCCATAACCTGGGCAACCGGATGTATCGGTTGGACGAACTGGCGGATATTTCCAAAGGACAGGCTCCGCAGGAAGTGGGCAAGGAAAACCAGCAGTATCGTTTGGCGGTGCAGTTCGATTACATCGGCGCCAACACGCAGGCCGGGCGCGTGCTCGACCGCGAAGTGGAAGCGCTCAACAAAATCCTGCCGATGGGATATACCGCAGAGAAAGAAGAGAGCGGATGGGGTTGGGGTAAGAAAGACAACAGGCAGTATTGGCTGATTGGCTTGCTGATCGTGATCATCTTCTTCACCACATCGGTATTGTTCAACAGCATCAAGCAGCCACTGGCGGTTATTTTTGTGATTCCTGTTTCCTTTATCGGGGTGTTTCTTACGTTTTACTGGTTCAAACTGAACTTTGACCAGGGCGGCTTCGCGTCGTTTATCCTGCTCTCGGGCATTACCGTGAATGCGAGTATTTACATTCTGAATGACTTTAACCGGATTCGTCGCGAACGTCCGGGACTTTCATCGCTGAAAGCCTACATCAAGGCGTGGAACTCCAAAATTATTCCGATTTTCCTTACGGTGGTTTCCACGATGCTGGGGTTTATTCCGTTTATGGTGGGCACAACCAGGGAAGCGTTCTGGTTTCCGCTGGCCGCTGGCACAATCGGCGGGCTGGCCATGTCGATCATCGGGATATTTTTGTTTTTGCCGTTGATGGTGGTGGGGAGGAAGAAATGATTTGGGATTTGGAATTTACGATTTTAAGTCGCTGAAAGAGATAAACATAATTCAAAATAACACAAATATGAAAAACTTTACAACTGATGTTCAACGGTTTTGCTTGATGTGTCTTTTATTGACATCGCAAACCGGTTGTTCCAATAAACAATACAACCCAACTGATAAAAATAGATGTAACGAAAAATTACCCTGAAAAAAACTGTACATTCAGAACATAGCGGATGTTGAATATGTATCGCTTGAAACCGATGATAACTTGTTGTTTTCCTATCTTTTGGGCATAAGCGATCATTTTATTGTTTGTGGAAACCACGTTGACAACAGCTTTGTCTTTTTCGACCGGAAAACAGGAAAGCCCGCAAGTAAAATAAGAAAGATGTGTCTTTACCTCAACTAAAACCTTCTGTGGGCAAATTGTGGGCAAATAAAAAATCAGGAACTTTAGATTTTATCTTAAGTTCCTGATTATCAAGTGGGCGTTGACGGATTCGAACCGCCGACCCTCTGCTTGTAAGGCAGATGCTCTGAACCAGCTGAGCTAAACGCCCGATTACTTTTTTGCTTTTGTCCGCGCCCGGAGGTTGCTTTCTGAAAAAGTGATGCAAAGATAGGCTGTTTTTATTTTGCAACAAAATTTTTTGCAAATATTTTTATCAAAATTTTTAAGACTCTATAATTATCCGTATTTTTGTACCGTAAATGTAAAGGGCTATCTTTTTTAGAAGAAGCACAAAATCAATGAAGCAATGGTGAATGAGCAGAAAAGTGATTTCCCGCCATTCGTAAAACCGATAATAATCCGCATCACGCACAAAAAATGAACTTAAACCAACTGACAGCCATTTCGCCAATAGACGGCAGATACTGGGATAAAACCAAAGAGCTTGGAGCTTTTTTCTCTGAATATTCACTTATAAGATATCGTGTGAAGGTAGAAGTGGAGTATTTTATTGCACTTTGTGAATTGGGGATCTCTCCACTTGACAAGGTGGATAGCTGTGTGTTTGCTGATTTAAGAGATTTGTATGAAAATTTCAGCGAAGAGGATGCATCAAAGATCAAGGATATTGAAAAGATTACCAACCACGATGTAAAAGCAGTTGAATATTTCCTGAAGGAAAAGTTTGATGTGTTGGGTTTGTCGGAACACAAAGAGTTTATCCATTTCGGATTAACATCGCAGGATATTAATAATACTGCAACACCAATGATGTGGCAGGATGCATTGCAAACGACTACCATCCCCGCCATGGAGTCGCTTATATCGCAGATGAATGCTCTTGCTGATGAGTGGAAGGAGATACCGATGCTGGCACGCACACACGGGCAGCCGGCATCGCCTACACGCTTGGGAAAAGAGATAAAGGTATTCTCTTATCGTCTGTCTAACCAGCTGGAGGCTCTGAAAAAGATTCCTGCAAAAGCAAAATTCGGAGGGGCCACAGGTAATTTTAATGCCCACAAAGTGGCATATCCGGAAATAGACTGGAAGAGATTTGCGGAAAAATTCCTTCAGCAGAAGCTGAGCCTGCATAGAGAAGAATATACCACCCAGATATCTAATTACGATGCTTTCGCGGCATCTTTCGATGCATTGAAAAGGATCCACACAATCCTTATCGATTTTAACCGTGATATGTGGCAATATATCTCAATGGAATATTTTAAACAGAAAATAAAGGAGGGTGAGGTGGGATCATCAGCCATGCCACACAAGGTAAATCCAATAGATTTTGAAAACGCCGAAGGGAACCTGGGTATTGCCAATGCTCTACTTGAACATCTGGCAGCCAAACTCCCAGTTTCACGATTACAGAGGGATCTTACCGATTCTACTGTTATCCGTAATACAGGTGTACCTCTTGCGCATGGGTTAATTGCCATTAAAAGTACAACAAAAGGGCTGAATAAATTGTTATTAAACAGAGAGGCAATCGACAGAGACCTTGATAATAACTGGGCAGTGGTTGCCGAAGGAATTCAAACAATATTACGACGTGAAGGATACCCGAAACCCTATGAGGCATTGAAGGCCCTTACCAGAACCAATGTGCACATTACGCGCGAAAGCATCGCGCAGTTTATTGAATCACTTAATGTTAGTAGCCGGATAAAGGAAGAACTAATGGAAATAACGCCACAAAATTATACGGGAATTTAAAATTTGAAAAGTAAATAATTATTGTATGAAAGTCCAATTCCGGTAGTTTTTATATGAAGGCCGGCAGTGTTTTAGGAAAATTAAAAAAACCGTGAGGTTTCATCAGTAAAACAAAAAAGTAATAAGAGTAACATGACAACAAACAACGAAGAATCGCGTCCGAAACGAAGTTATCACAGCGCGAGCAATGAGAGACACGCTTCTCCAAACAGAAATTACAACAATGAGCGAAGAACACAGGAGGGTTATACCACCTCAGAGAGGCCCTACAATCAGAATTATGGAAATCCCCAACAGGGAAATACTGATGGAGGAGTGAGAAAACGCCGCCCGAGAGTAGGTGAACGCATACAGTCGCAGCAGAGAGGAGCAGGGGGAAACTACCCCAATCGCAACAGGGGAAATCAAGGCCAGGGTGCATATCAGCAACAACCGGTGAGACCGGGAGCAAAAAAGCTCAAAAAGAAAAAACCGTTCAAACAGATTAAATATAAAGAGAATGCCGACCCCAACGCACCTATCCGTTTGAACAAGTATTTAGCCAATGCCGGAGTTTGCTCACGAAGAGAGGCAGATGAGTTTATTCAGGCCGGAGTAGTGAAAGTGAACGGTCAGGTGGTTACGGAACTGGGTACCAAGATTACACGTGCCGATGAGGTGGTGTTCCACAATCAGCCGGTACAACTTGAAAGCAAGGTATACGTGCTTTTGAATAAACCGAAAGGGTTTGTAACTACAACCGATGATCCTGAAAACCGTAAGACGGTTATGGAGCTTGTGAAAAGCGCCTGCTCAGAACGTATTTATCCGGTGGGCCGGCTAGACAGGGCTACAACAGGTGTGTTACTGCTGACCAACGATGGAGACCTTGCATCTAAATTAACACATCCTAAATATGAAAAACGGAAGATCTATCAGGTATGGCTCGATAAGCCCGTAGCTATGGAGCATATGCAGATGATAGCGGATGGCATTGAGCTGGAAGACGGAGAGATCCATGCCGATGCAATCAGTTACGTGACAGAAGAGGATTTATCACAGGTGGGAATTGAAATACACTCTGGGAAAAACCGTGTCGTGCGACGCATTTTCGAAAAATTAGGTTATAGGGTGATGAAACTCGATAGGGTATATTTTGCCGGACTGACCAAGAAAAAATTGTCGCGCGGTAAATGGCGTTACCTGACAGAACAAGAGGTTAACATGCTTCGTATGGGGGCATTTGATTAACAAAACAGTTTCTTTGCACCTTCCCGGGAATGCAGTGGGTAAAAATAGTTGCCTTTGAATGCGCCTGGAAAGAATGATTTGCAAAAACAAAAACGGAATCAGAAAAATCTGATCACCGAAAGAATGATAATAATCCTGCATCCGCATAAAAATGTGGATAAATTATAAATATGCAAACAGAACAGTCTCTTGGATAGAGATATTGTGTTGATTATGAAACAACTAAAGCGAACAAAGATTTCGGAAGCCTTACGGCTTAAAAACTTCGGTGAAGAAGTAAACGTAAAAGGGTGGGTGCGTACCCGCAGAGGAAACAAAAACGTTGGATTTATTGCTCTTAACGACGGCTCGACAATTAATAACATACAGTTAGTCATTAATATAGCCGATTTTGGTGAAGAGTTTCTTAAGCCTATAACTACCGGTGCATGCCTCAATATAAACGGAAAGTTAGTGGAGTCGCGGGGACAGGGGCAGTCGGTGGAAATTCAGGTTGAGGAAATTGAAATTTATGGTTCTGCAGATCCTGTAGCCTATCCACTGCAGAAAAAAGGGCACACCTTGGAATTCCTGCGTGAAATAGCTCATCTGCGCCCTCGTACGAATACTTTCGGTGCCATTTTCAGGATGCGTCACCATATGTCGTACGCCATACATAAATATTTCAACGACAACGGTTTCTATTATTTCCACACACCCATCATTACCGCATCAGATGCTGAAGGTGCAGGTTCAATGTTCGAGGTTTCTACACTGGATATAAATAATCCGCCACGCGATGAAGAGGGGAAAGTGGACTTCACTCAGGATTTTTTTGGCCGTCAGACCAACCTTACCGTTTCCGGACAATTAGAGGGTGAGCTGGGTGCTATGGCATTGGGTGCAATATACACCTTTGGCCCCACCTTTCGTGCCGAAAACTCAAATACACCGCGTCACCTGGCTGAGTTCTGGATGATTGAGCCGGAAGTAGCCTTTTACAATATCGATGATAATATGGATCTGGCAGAAGATTTTCTGAAATACCTTATCCGGTATGCTCTGGATAACTGTATGGAGGATATAGAGTTTCTGACAAAGATGTATGACAAAGAATTGACAAGCCGGCTGAAATTTGTTCTGGAAAATGATTTTGTAAGGCTCAAATATACTGAGGGAGTAAAGATACTGGAAGAGTCAGGACAAAAATTCCAATATCCGGTTTTTTGGGGGGCTGATCTTCAGTCCGAGCATGAGCGTTATCTGGTAGAGAAGCATTTCAAACGGCCGGTTATCCTGACCGACTACCCGAGGGAGATAAAATCGTTCTACATGAAACAGAACGATGATGGAAAAACAGTTCGCGCCATGGATGTGCTCTTCCCGAAAATTGGAGAGATTATAGGAGGATCGGAACGCGAGACCGATTACGATAAGCTTATGAGCCGTGTGAATGAGACCGGTATGAATACTGAACCAATCTGGTGGTATCTGGAAACCCGCAAGTTTGGTACAGCCCCGCATTCCGGCTTCGGCCTTGGTTTTGAACGGTTGATGCTATTCGTAACCGGAATGACCAATATTCGCGATGTGATCCCGTTCCCGCGTACACCGAAAAACGCGGAATTTTAAGATTGATTAATAAATAAAATATCCATCGTGGCACCTTTCATTATCTGACATGAAAATCAGAATAAGGAGGGTGCCTGTTGGTGATGGATCTAAAAAAAATAGATGAAGAATATACGTAATTTTTGCATTATTGCACACATCGACCACGGCAAAAGCACGTTGGCAGACCGTTTGCTTGAGTATACCAAAACTGTTGAAGGAAAAGACCTGCAGGCGCAGGTATTAGACAGCATGGACCTCGAGCGCGAACGGGGTATTACCATTAAAAGCCACGCCATACAGATGGATTACGTACACGAAGGGGAATCCTATTCGCTCAACCTGATTGATACTCCGGGACATGTGGATTTCTCGTACGAGGTGTCGCGTTCCATTGCTGCCTGTGAAGGGGCTTTGCTGGTGGTTGACGCTGCACAGGGAATACAGGCACAGACCATCTCGAATGTATATATGGCCATAGAACACGATCTGGAGATTATTCCTGTTTTAAATAAAATTGATCTGGAGAGCGCCATGCCTGAAGAGGTGGAAGATCAGATAATTCAACTTCTTGGTATTCCACGTGAAGATATAATTCGCGCAAGCGGTAAAACCGGCGTTGGCATTGATAATATCCTTAAAGCTATTATTGAGCGCGTTCCGGCACCACAGGGAGATCCTGAGGCACCGCTACAGGCATTGATCTTCGACTCGGTATTTAATTCGTTCCGAGGAATTATTGCCTATTACAAGGTTGTAAATGGAAGTATCAAGAAGGGCGATTCGGTGAAATTTATTAATACTGGAAAAGAGTATGATGCCGACGAGGTGGGAATACTAAGGCTCAGCATGGTCCCTAAAGAAGAGGTGCGCTGTGGCAATGTAGGTTATATCATTTCAGGCATAAAAACATCGAAAGAGGTAAAGGTGGGTGATACCATCACTCACGTAAAACGACCTGCGGCAAAAGCTATAGAAGGGTTTGAAGAGGTGAAGCCGATGGTTTTTGCGGGAGTCTATCCTATTGATACCGAAGATTTTGAGAACCTGCGCTCTTCACTCGAAAAGCTGCAGCTGAACGATGCTTCGCTCACTTTCCAGCCAGAGTCGTCGGTCGCCCTGGGATTCGGTTTCAGATGTGGTTTCCTGGGATTGCTACATATGGAAATTATACAGGAACGACTCGACCGGGAATTTAACATGGATGTGATTACAACGGTACCGAACGTTTCATACCGTGTCTATGACAAGAAAGGGGTGATGAAGGAAGTACACAATCCAAGCGGCTTGCCTGACCCCACACTTATCGATCATATCGAGGAGCCTTTTATTCGTGCCTCGGTGATAACCAATACTACTTATATTGGCCCTATTATGACGCTCTGTCTGGGGAAAAGAGGTATTCTGGTAAAACAGGACTATATTTCAGGCGACCGGGTGGAGATAATTTACGATTTGCCATTGGGTGAGATTGTAATCGACTTTTATGATAAACTGAAGAGTATTTCTAAAGGATATGCATCTTTTGATTACCATATGCATGACTATCGCCCATCGAAACTGGTTAAGCTTGACATACTTCTCAATGGTGAACCGGTGGATGCGCTCTCAACGCTTACACACTCCGACAATGCTCAGTCCTTTGGACGGCGTATGTGTGAGAAACTGAAGGAGCTGATTCCACGGCAGCAGTTTGATATTGCCATTCAGGCAGCTATCGGGGCAAAGATTATTGCCCGTGAGACAGTGAAAGCCGTACGTAAAGATGTGACAGCCAAATGTTATGGTGGTGATATCTCGAGGAAGCGAAAATTGCTGGAAAAGCAGAAAGAAGGGAAAAAGCGCATGAAGCAAGTAGGGAACGTGGAGGTGCCGCAGAAAGCGTTTCTTGCAGTGCTTAAACTGGATTAAAAAATATAGTATCTGGTTTAAGCCTGGTTTTCGAAGCGTTAATCAACAAAAGCACGGGTATTAATAATATAGTATTTGGTTTTGACAGGAATCGGAACTGCGAGCAGAACGAGGATCATAACCGATACCAGGAAGAGGATCGGAACCGCGAGCTCAGATTGGAAGTATAAATAAAAGGCGCTCCAATCACTTGGAGCACCTTTTTCTAAAAATAATAAAAAAGTAGAGAGAATGCAGCCTAGCGACTGCATTTTTTTATTCACTTATAACCGCTGTAATATCATCAATACAAAAATAAGAAGGAGTATTCATTCCCCAGTCTCCGTTATCGGTGGAGGAGAGTTCAAAATGAACACTTTTCACTTCTCCAAGCCCCATGAGATCAACCCATTTCCATTGATTAAGCAGTTCTGACTTGCCGTTACGGAAATCGGCCAGGTAAAACTCCACTGCCTGCGTGTCATTCCCCGCTTTATCTTTTCCCTTGATCTTGAGTTTAAACCAGTCGCCTTCCCCGAATTTTTTAGCAAATTGGTCCCCATTTTTCATGGAGAAATAGGCGTAGGTACTGTTGGTAACATACATTCCCTTAACCCTGCAGGAAGTGCCTCCTTTGAAAGAAATTACAGCAGGATTATAATCTGTACTGTTTGCCGTAAGGTAAACTTTTCCTGTATATGCTTTTCCGGTGATGGCACTATTGTTAGCATAACTTGCAGTTGTGACATCACTTTTATTAGTGTACATGAATCCACTCCAGGAAGAATCGGAAAAATAGTTGTCAAAAACGAAAAGATTATCCGCACCGCTGAACTGGTTTTTCCATATGGGACCATAATCGCCGGGAATTTCGGTTCCCGACTTGTCTCCGGTCCACTCGGTTTCGACTCCAGTTAGCTTGTTTTCCAGATCAACAACTTTTGTAACGGTTACATCATCATTCTCGCATGAAACCATCAGAAGAGAGAAAAGAGAAATTAAATAAAACAGGTTTTTTTTCATTTTGATACAATTAATTGGTTCAACTTTAGCATGTGTTGCTCTTAGAGCTTAATAGTTCTACATTGTATGTTTAGCTATACACCCATCGCATTAACACATGCGAAAGTTCAGTTATTTGATTATTTGACATATAAAAATATACTGTATTTCCTGTAATGATTACTTAGTTGAACAGGCATTACAATTGTTTGGCATATTAAAATCTACTGTTGTTGGAGCAGGTGCAGATCAATTACTCCACTTACTTCGGTGGAAGACTCTCCAATGCGTCCATTAAATTGGTTCACACCCGTATATATTTTAACAAAATCTATTCCGTCAAGATGTACTTTCTTACGGTTTGTATCTACAGCCCAGTCTATATCGAACTGAGCTCCTGAGCTGTTGTTAGGCATATTGTCGGCATAACCCCAGTCGTAAGAGTGCAAGGTGTAAGTATCGTTATCAACAGTGTTGTTGTCGGGAAGCCTTGTCCCGATAAACTGCATTTTATCACTGTCTATCCATTGCGGGTAATAACTTTGCTGGTGAAAGGTAGTCTTATAAACATAACCCTCGCCATTTACGTTAGCGGTCCATTTGATATAGGCTGCATCAGTCACGTAAAAGAGCGATGGGTGAGGGACAGGAGTTTTATTTTCATCGGGCCTGTAGTAAGTGATTTCATAATTGTGTATGGTTTTCTCATTGTCATGTTCGCTTCCGGCAAGTTCGTACCATGGGTCATCGGGTTTCCCGTTTTTGTTGATGTCGGCAGATACCATCACAATACCCGGTTCACTATTGCCGGCGTAAGCATTTCCCAGTACTGCAAAATCGGCTTTACCAGGCACATTTTCAATGGTATGATCAAACCCCACTACTACATAACCGCCAAACCCGCCCAGCGATATCAGCCCACCTCTGTCACCGGCGATTTTTTCTTCGGCTTTTTTCGCCATTGTTTCGAATGTATCGCCTTCCTTATATTCCGGCAGTTTGTTCACAAACTGGCCCGGAGCAGGCATATACTCAAACACGCGGGTGAGATAGGGAGAGTGTTTTATTCCGGGGCCTTCTCCCTCATCAGTCACATCTCCTTCACTGCTGCAACCCACTGGCAGAAGAATAAAGAAAAGGAGAAAGAAAAATTGAAAAAGCTGCCTTTGTTTTGTCATAAGAATAATTTGATTTTTTTATTATTGCATATAAACCTTTGCCATTCCTAATATCTATAAGGATGGAGCAATTAGTTCGATTTTGTTTATCTTCTCTTGGGGAGTAAAGCAAAATGCGCGGGAATATCTCCCGTTTGTATGCTCCATCGCTTTTTCCCTTTCCGGTTGAAACAATACAGAAATCCCGGATTAATATAATCTCCCGCATCAGTTATGTAGATATCTTTTGTTTCGGGATGTACCATTATACCGTAGGGAGTCTCAAATTGCCTCTCAGTACCGTCTGTAATGAAATGCGTATTTATAACTTCACGGGTAGTTGTATTAATGATGGTGAAATTGAACTTATTCACATTTGATGCTGCTCTCTCTTCAATACCAAAAAGATACAGTGAATCACCATCTATCTGAAAATTATTGACAGAAAGTAAAACAGAATCGCTTACTATCTGCTTTTGCCGGTCGATAAAAAACAACCTGGAAGAATTGCCCCGATGATCACCACGTGAGGTGACCCACAGGTTACCTCTTTTATCTGCTTTGATCAGGTGAAGATTGCAGCTCACATCAATACGTTTTTCTTCTTTAAATGTCGCAATATCTATCACAGAAACGGTTCTCTCATAGTTTGCACTTTTTCCTGCTCCCTTGTAACCGCCGGAATTTGCTAC
Organism: Proteiniphilum sp. UBA5463; assembly: GCF_002427225.1. Lineage (NCBI taxonomy): Bacteria > Pseudomonadati > Bacteroidota > Bacteroidia > Bacteroidales > Dysgonomonadaceae > Proteiniphilum > Proteiniphilum sp. UBA5463. The sequence continues at coordinate 21,922 of NZ_DIQL01000028.1, forward strand.
ATAAATCTTACCGTGAGAAATGGCAATTCCATCAGGCTGATATCCTACAACACATCTTTCTTCAACTTGCAGCGTCGCTGTATCAACCCTAGCCACATAGCCTCTTTGTTTATATTCGGGATCTATCTCGATAGGGCCTGCATAAGATGTAACGTAAGCATACCTTTCGTAGAAGGCAATGTACCTGCAGTTGGGAATATCCGCCTGCCCGATTCTTTTTGCCGTATGTGCATCCATCACCTCAATTTTATTGGATGCGTTAATGACAGCGTACAAGCGGTTACCATAAAGCTTAATGTCATTACCAACATCACCCAGCTCTTTTGGAACGGATGGATTCTGTACGGCGTAGATATTACGATTGTAGCTTCCGGAAACAAAGTCGTAATAATCTAGCGTTGCTTTGTTACTCCCCATATTTCCCTCATTCAACAGGTAAAAGCCGGCAAACCGGCCGGCTCCTGAGGCCCCGGGATCGGTAACGACAGCCTCAGAGAGCAGCAGCTCCACATCTTTTCGGCAAGAAGCAACAAGCATCGCAAAAACCAAAAGTGATAGTATGATAATCTGTTTCTTCATATTTCCACTGTCAGTGTAATTCTATAGTTTCTTTTTGGCATTGGGTAGTTCAGAACCACCTCATAATCCTGACTGAACATATTATTCACTTCTAAAGAGAGTTTTCCGTTGAATTGTTTCCGGGTGAATGAGCGGGCCAGCGATAAGTCGCTCGTGTACCAGGGTTGTTCATAATTCTCACGTATATTGGCTGAGGAACGGTAACGCTCGCCTACATAGATAAAACTGTAGTTCAGATGCCACAGGCGATGACTAAGAGTAGCAACCACAGAACCGCTATGCCACGGGATGTAAGCAATTTGTCCGCCATAAGTAATCTTTTCCAGCTCCTTGTTTGTCCGGCGTGTAAGATCCTGTGCCTGCTGCCAGGTATAGTTAAGCTTTATGTTCAGGAGCCATTCTTTATTGAGCATTGAAACCGTTGAAACAGCAATATCTAACCCTTTTATCTCCACATTCCCCACATTCATCATCATCCAGCGGTACATTCCATTTCCTTTAGGTACCGCGATAATCTTGTTGGTAACCAGGTTGAAATAGCCATCGGCCTGAATATCCCAATGCCGGATAATACCGTATGTGTAGCTTTTGGTATACTGTACGCCAATATTGTATTGACGGGTATCTTCAGGTTCGAGGAAAATGTCCCCGATATCTGTATAAAAGAGATCGTTGAATGTAGGCATCCGGAATATATGTTTATAGAAAGCCCTGAGATTCAAGTCATGCAGAAAGTAAGGTTTGTATGAGACAAACAAGGCAGGGGTAAACCGCTGTATGTTTGGGCCGTTGTCCGGTGCTGAGGTTTCTGTTTCTGTATGGCCACTGATAAATGTGCCTAAAATGCTTCCCTGCATCTTCACCTTTCCAAGATCAACAGCAGTAGCAGCAGCAACCAGGTAAGTGCAACGCGAAGGCTGCACAAAACCATCGAGCTCGGAGCGTAGACCGTTCCATTGTAAATCGGCAGCCAGTGAAATATCCCAGTTCTTCAGAGGTTTATATTTGTTTACCAGAGAGAGATATGCCTCCTGCTGAGTGAAGGTGTTGTCGATATATATCAGAGTGGTATCGGGATTCAGGTAACGCATATGGTCATTAGCGTATTTTCCATTTATCAGTATATCATATTTCGATGATACCGATTTTTGGAAAGTCCCCTGAGTGAAGAAATTACGGTCCCATTGCCTTTGAGAGCGTTTCCATACGTTATTGACAATAGCACCGGGTATACCTCTTTCAGAAGTGTAGAAATAAGTTTTCAGGTTCCAGTTACCTCCCGGAACAAAACCATGCAGTCCTGTTTCCAGTCGCCATGCATCAACATCACCGTTTTGCCGTATAGCTGTGGTATCGTAAACTGCTTCTTTTGTGACAGGGTGAACACGCTTGTACCGGTACTCGTATTTACCGTTTGCATGCACCCACTCCGCATTGAAATAGCCGGCGAGCGCCGATGCAATTTTTTGTTCCCATAATAACGATGGGTTCAAAAGCCCGAACGATCCGGTACGTAAAATTCCTCTCAGATTGTACTGTTTTCCTTTTTTAAAGCGCGGGTAGCGTGTACGGAGATAGATGCTTCCTGATGAGCCGAAATCTTTGGCGGATTGAAAAATCTCACTTTTCTGTCCATTATAAAGTGTGATCGATTCAATATTATCAAGTGAGAATTTTCCGAGATCTATCTGTCCGTTTTGTGCATTCCCGAGCTGAATGCCATCGTAAAATACGCCCATATGGTTTGTACCCATACTACGTATATCTACTGTCTTTAATCCACCGATGCCGCCATAGTCTTTTATCTGTACACCCGAAAAATAGCGGATGGCATCGGCAACAGACAGGCTGCTTAATCCTTTCAGTTCCTCTCCCGAAAGCTTTTGTGCAGGAATGATTTCGCGAGAGGACTTAGCGGTCACAATAATTTCAGGCAGTTGTTGCAGGCTGTCAGTATTATACTGAGCATAGATAGGGCTATGAATCACCAATAAGGCAGCAAGAAAACAAAAAAGCGCTATTTTTATAAATGAGTACATTTACCGAATTTTATCCGGCGAAATAAATGCATCAACGAAAGCACGTTTAACAAAAAAACCAGAAGAAAAGTATGATCTGAAAGTCGTGTCGTTTGCAAGCCTTTTTCCCCGAAAGCCGTTTAACTTTTTTGAAACGCCGGCAGGTCTTCTGACTTACTCCTGTGTCTGAACGCCTTCCCATTCCGGTCTTTCGGAACAGTGGTCATAGAGATGTTTGTTCAGCACATATATGGAGTTCACAGCAGCGGGCCTGTTCAGGATTTGCACCTGATTCCCTTTTAATCACTCATTCGGTGATAATCACAAATAAGTGAAACCGTTGTTTCGCGACAAAGATATAGAAAAATTTCCAATATTTCTTTTTTTATGTAAGAAAACAAATAAACACGTCAACAACCTGAAATGTCTTTGAAATTAAAAAAAAAAGTAGAAAATATAAATAATTTATAAATAACAGGTTTGTGTTTATGTTTGCACAGAGTAGGGCTATGACTGCATGCGGAAGGTAATATCGATAATATCCTCTTTACTGATTCGATACAACCTCTGATTGGTCGTTTTTTTGCTTAACCCTCCCAGCGCTTCCAGATAGGGGCCTGTTTTCACATAATCAAAACGACCGGCAGCCATAGGATGCAGGTTGCTGTTTCCTGAATACCAGGCCGTTTTGAGCCATTCTCCCCAATTCATCCGGATATAGTATGCCAGCCGGCATACTTCTTCGGCATGAGCATCGCCCCCCATAAAACAGATGCAGGTGATTGAATGCTCATAGAGCTGCAGCAGCCGCGAAATGGCCTCTTCGTTCAGTTCTTCACCTATGTCTTGCTGCAGGTGGGGACTGTGACACCCCTTGCAGCGGTGTGGACAACCCGACAGGTTGACGGCTAACGTCACCTCATCGGGAATTTCCTGAAAAACGATATCATAGTCTGTGTATTTAAGCATAAAAATTATCTTATGGTTGAAATATTAGCTTTTCTGTAATACCTTTATGGCATCTCATTCTCAAACATAGCTTTGGTATGCTTGAGACTAATGTACAGCCTTAATAAATAATAGGTTCCTCTTTAGTCTTCTCTGTTATGTCCGGCTTTCCGTAATGTCTTCTTTCCGCTTCCGCCTGCCGAGCAGCCGAGAAGTTGCTCACTCTCTTCATATAACCGATAATGCGTGTGAGGTAATCCACATTCCGGGAGCCACACTGGGGGCATTCCTTCAGGTAACGCTTGTCGATGGCACCACAATCGTTGCATACAGTGTTTGGAATGTTGAAGGTGAAATAGTTGCAGCCCTCGTGGGCTGCTACACGCAACAGCTGTCGGTATTGTGCTTTTGAGAGGTGTTCCTCCAGGTTCAGGTGGAGTGCCGATCCGCCCGTCAAATGTTCAATATAGTTACGTCCGTGCAGTCGGAACTTGTCGATCACATTTAGCGATGGATCTTCCACCCGGTAAAAATAGCTATTGTAGCAGTCGCGCGGCACGAAATAGCCGTCCTCCCTGTCCCATTTGGCATGTTTTACGCCTACATTTTCGGCAGGGATCATCTCACAATTGAACATCAGTTCTTTAGATCGGTATTTTTTGTTGTATTGCTCAATAATTCCGAGCACCTCCTGCACGAAGGCCTTATATTGAGGATTGTGATTGATGGCTATCCCCAGCGATTCGGCTGCTTCCACTAATCCATTTACGCCGATTGTAAGGTATTGGCGTCCGAGGTTGATGTATCCAGCGTCGAACAATGGCAGCATCCCTTTTTGTTGGAACATCTTCAGGTTTTCATTATAGGCGATCTGCACCTTGTGTGTCAAATCCACCACCTCTTCAAGGAAAGTACCATAGGGTTGTCCCGTACGTTTTGCAAACTGAACACAGCGGTTAAGGTTGATGGTGAGCACGCTTTTGGAACCGGTGGATACTCCACCCGCACCTAAGGTGTAGCTGAACCCGTTGTCCTGAATCTCGTTGCGCAGGCGGCAGCAGCTCGATAACGAGTCGGCATTGTCGCTCATATAGGTAAAGAAAGAGTGTCCTTCAGCATACATTTCGGCGGTAAAATCGGCATATTCTGTATCAATCACATCCTCTTCCCGCGAGAGCAATGCCATCGTTTCCACCGGAAAAGTAAGTACGGTTTTGGTGCGTTCCTTGTTAAACCATTTCATAAAGCGTTTCTGCAACCAACTGAGCGATTCCCATACGGGGCGTGAGCCATCGGGGAACCGGAACTCGCCGAACAGGCTTTCGAAGTAGTACCTGTCGTAATAGGAAATGTTCCAGAAGACAGCCTGGAAATTGCGTGCTCCTGTGGGCTGGTTGATGGAGTAGACTATCTGTTCGAAACAGTCGGTAATTACCTTGTCGAGTGTACGCCTTCGTCTTGACAGATCTACTACCTCTGTGGTATGTAAAAAATAGTTGTCGCCATACTCTTTCCGGATAAAATAATCAAGGTACATCAGAAACTCAGGAGTGGCGCAGGCACCACTAAGCATGCTCGATACAATGAATACCATATTGATGAATCCGCCGCAGAACGATTTCAGGTTGGTGGGTGGGGTGGAGTTGCCCCCGACAGACAGGGTGCCGTTCAGCAGCCAGGGATACATGGTAATGCTGGCGCAGTAGTTGGCCAGGCTGGTTTCGTCGTTTTTATAAATGAAATGTTCTTTCAGCATGCCGATGTATTTGTCGGCAAGCTCCTTCCCGTACATCTCCTTCATCCTGTCTGTTATCATCTTCCTATTCAGGTCAATGAAGTTCTTTTTGGGTAGCTCGCCGATGAGTGTGGCAATGTTTTTCTTCTCTACATTGGCATTGGAATCGAACTTGCTTCCCGTGGCAGCATTCTGAGCGTTGCAATAGCTCATCAGGAAGTTCATCTTGCTCTGGATCTCACGTGTTTCGGTATGTTTCTGCCGGTAGAGCATGTATGATTTTGCAACAGCAAAGTATCTTTCCCGCATCAATGCTGTCTCCACCTGGTTCTGGATCTCTTCCACAGTCATTCCGTCAGAAATATGAAGGTGGGCAAGGAGAGTAGTGAAGTCCTCTTCTGTAGCAAACGAACCTACCGACAAAAATGCTTTCGCAATGGCATTTTCAATTTTTTTGAGGGAAAATAGCACCCGTTTCCCGTCGCGTTTCACAATCTGAATTTCATTGTTACCCATTTTTTTAGACCGTTAAATAGTTAGATAAATAGATTGTAAGACTTTTTGATTATTGAATTTTAAAATGTTGGGAGTGGGGCAGTCCTTCAGTCTATTAGTCTGAAAACCTCATGTCCAATAGTCTAAAACAATATGGATATTATGTGTATATCAATATTTCGACTGTCTTTTTACCCGAAAGAGATCAAAAAGTGTATAACGCACCTGGCAGGTCTTCTGACTTACTCCCGTGTCTGAACGCCTTCCCGTTCCTGCTTATCGGAACAGTGGCTATGAAGATGTTTGTTCAGCACATAAAAGGAGCTTACAGCAGCGGGAACTGTTGCTGATTTTCACAGCATTCCCTTTTCATTTTATTTATAAAAGACGACTATAAATAAAAACCAGATGTTGTCACAAAGGTAGATTTACTTTTTTGAAAAAACAATAATGTTTTCCTAAAAAGTTATCAACAGTTATGATTTGAAATCCTATACATTTGATTATTAATTTATTATATATTTTAGCAGGAAATTTGCATTGATTAATAAGATTAAAAGTTGTTCGTTTTGGTGAATAATAAAAATTCAGTGGAGGATAAATAAGCCAAAGATAATTGCCTGCACGGGTTACTTTTTTAAAACGGATTACAGAAACATCAAGATCAATATCAATATCTGCGCCGAGATCACCCAGAGGAACATGGTCAGCGGGTAAACGGTAGAATAAGCCACTGCCGGGGGATCGTTTCCCGCTATGGAGTTGGAGTAAGCCAATGCCGGAGGATCGGTCATGCTTCCCGACAACAATCCCGTCAAGGTAAAATAATCCAAGTGGAGCATTTTTCTGGCCACGCATTCTGTGAGCAGTAGCGGAACCGTCGTGACGACGATCCGGTGTGAGATCAGCACCTTGTCCAATTCTTTCCAGTCCAGCTCCGTTGTTTCTCCCAGAAACGCCGTGACGGCTTCGGCCGCTGCTCCGGCGGTGATCAGTACAAATGTCACACCTAGGGAGATACCGAAGATCCTGATCTTTCCTAATGCCACTCCCGCAGATATCGTCAACGCGTATAGCAGGACGGTATGGGCAATACCATCCTCGAAAAGAAGCGAATGGAACCACTCCATAAAGCTTGTCAATTAAATTCAATAATGA
>NZ_DIQL01000032.1:0-9723 GCF_002427225.1 Proteiniphilum sp. UBA5463
GACAGATCTTGTGTACTCCACTAACAAAGTGAAGACAATAGATATAAACGGAGAAACCATTGAGACAGGGAATAATACCATAGCCCGGGAAGGCATAGACTGGGCATCGTATTACGTGTATAAAAGACTGGGAACATGGAGTCTTGCCGAGGTAGAGGAAGCTGCCAGGTATGGTAAAAGACCCGGTGATATCAAGTACGAAGATGTGAACGGTGACTATAAGATCGACGAGGAAGATCGTCAGTTAATGGGTACAGGCAGGCCGAAAGGAAACCTCACCATGGTGAATACTTTTACCTACAAGGGTTTATCACTGATGGTTGACCTTAATTATGTATATGGCTTCAAGATCATGAGTATTACCCATTCCATGGGTGAAAACAGACCGTTGTACAGCAACAGTGTGAAAGATATACTTAAAGCATGGACACCCGAGAATCAAAATACGATGGTTGCCGCACTACGTTTACCGTCTGACCCATTCTTCGGCGAAAACGAAAAAGACTCCTATATGCTTCATAAAGGGGACTTCCTGCGAATCCGAAACATTGTCCTCTCGTATTCTTTCAGTCCTAAAGTGCTTAACTGGCTTAGGGAAGTAAACAACCTCTCTTTGGGAGTATCCGTTGAGAACCTTGCGTTGTTCACCAAGTACCCCGGATATGACACAGAAATGGGCGCATTTAATACAGACAACGGACAGAGCATTGACTTTTACTCATACCCTCGTCCAACAACAGTTACTGCTAACATAAAGATTACATTTTAAGTGATTAGAAAATAAATATTTAAATCAAATGAAAAAGATATATTCAAATATAAGCTGGCTCATTGTCCTGGCGGTAATTATTACGTCCTGTGACTCTTTTCTTGAAGAAAAACCAAAGACATTTCTGAATCCCGATTCGTATTACCAGAACGAAAAACAGGCTTTGGCTGCCGTGAACGGCATATACACCTTTGTTGACAATATTATGGACTCGGATATTGAGCCCGGCTCACAGAGTTTCATCTTTATGGAATTCATGCACGGATACGGTGAACGTATGCGCGGATCAGGTACACAAGACCTCGCTCAAGCCAACAGTTTGCTTATTGCGGACAATAACAGCTATGTGCAGAGATTCTGGGAAACAGCATATCGGGCTATTGAGAATTGCAACGGCATTATCGAAGGTATAGAAAGTATGGCAGAAGGGACGATAAGTGAAACCAAAAAGAACCAGTATCTCGGCGAAGCTTATTTCCTCCGCGGTTACTTCTACTTCAACCTGGTAAGACTCTATGGACCTGTGCCATTGAAACTCACGCCCACCAAAGATGTAACGAATACTGAAATTGAGTTGTCATCCATGGAAGTTGTCTACACACAGATAGATGCGGATATGACAAAAGCCGGGGAGCTGATGGAGAGTCTGGACTGGACAAATACCAGTGGGCGTGTGACCAAGGGAACCGTGAAATCTATGCATGCCAAGGTTTTGCTCACCATGGCCGGATATCCCCTACAAAAGGGAACAGAATACTATACCAAAGCCTATAACATGGCAAAGCAGGTATATGCCAGTGGAAAATTTCACCTATTCGACACCTATGAAAAGTTGAGAACTGTGGAAAATTCAGGAGAGATTATCTGGTCCATTCAAAGAGAGGCCGACAATGCAGGAAATCCCCTCCATAGTGCTCTGTTAGCTTACCCTGCGCCAGTAAAAGCTGTCTCAGCCAGTGCCGCTTACGGTGGAGCAATCACTGTTACCCAGATGTTCTTTGATACTTATCCCGAAGGGGATAAGCGCAAAGATGAAAGAAAATTCTATTATACCCAGCAGGAGGCACTTGATAAATCGGGCATGGTAGATCTCGGCAGGCTCTATATTTATAAGTACTGGGACCAGAATGCTGCTGAAGTTGGAAAATCCGGAGCCAACTTTACACTCTTAAGATATGCTGACGTGCTGTTGATGATGGCAGAAGCAAAAGCACAGGCTGATGGAGGAACCACCACTGATGCTGATGCCATTGAGGCATATTACTCCGTCAGAAAACGTGCATTACCTCAGGAAGCGAAACCCACATCCATCACCGCTGATAAGGTATTACAGGAACGTTTCTGGGAGCTTGCTTTCGAGAATCAGACCTGGTATGATATGGTGAGAACACGAAAAGCTTTACATGCTGTCACCGGCCAAATGGTAAACATGATCGGGTATCAGACCCCGAGTCATACAGCCCCATTTACAGAAGCAAGCTTGTTACTGCCATACCCGATCAGGGAAAAGAGATTAAATCCTAATTTAAAGAGGGATTGATCATTTAATCACAACGAATTGTTAGTATGAAGTACAATTATAAACATATGATATTATTGTCGTTCTTACTTTGTCTTCTTGTTTCTTGTTCCGATAAAGATGACAGCATAAGGAAGAATCCCTTTGAACCTGATAGTGGTCATACCTATATCAAAATTGCCACTACATTCAATGCGGATACGCTATACCTGTCGTGGGAACTTACCCATCCGGAAGTCAGTTTCGATAATTATCGTATTGAGTTGAGTAAACCTGCCACTGTGAAAACGGTTGAAAAAGGTGAAACAACAAGCTACTTCACCCGTGTGCCTTATAATGAACCTGTATCGGTAACTCTCTCATTGGTGAAGGGTAGCGAAGTTGTAAACGCCAACACTATCCAGGCAAAAATTGATGGTCTTGATAAGGTCATTGCCGGCATCATCATTCCCGATCAGGGAAGTGTAACTGCAGGTGATGGTATGTATTCCATTCCTTTACCCGATGGCAGGAGCATCTTCCTGATGGGTGACTCTTATATAGGAACAGTTACTAATGGACAACGACCGACTTCCGACCGTATGTATCGCAATACCTATATTGTGTATGACAACGGCAAGGTGAGCGCTATTTACGGGTATGGAGGCAACAAGAATGCTTCAGCAGCGGTACCTCCCGGTTATTCCGACGAGCAAAAATGGTACTGGCCCGGACACGGATTTGTGAATGGTGATAAGTTGTATATCTTTCAAACCCTGATGTATCAGGGAGGTGAGGGTATGTGGGGATTTATGTATGAAACCACTCATATACTGGAATATAACCTTCCCGGCTTAGAATTGAATAAGGTAACCCCTATACCGTTTAAAGGATCAACAGATGTTCATTACGGAATGGCTGCACTCAAGGATGACAATTATAACTATATCTACGCACAAGTAGATGTACGAAACGATATGGATCCCATCACAGAAGTACTGGTTGCACGGACCGCTGTAGGTAATCCATACGACAACTGGCAATATTACAACGGTTCGGGTTGGAGCGCAAATTCATCGGATGCCGTTAAGTTGGAAGGCTTATCCTCTGTACCCGTTTCGTCACAGTTCAATGTGTTTAAACTACGAGGTAAGTATGTATTGCTTACTCAGAAGAAGACTTTTAACTCCGGCGAAATATACACTTTCATTGCCGATAGCCCCACCGGACCGTGGAGGAACAAGCAACTTATATTTAAAACCTACGAACAGAATACGCCGCATTTATTGACTTACAATGCTATGGCGCATCCGCAGTTTGAGAAAGACGGGATGATACTTGTCAGCTACAACGTGAATACCGAAGTTTTTGCAGAACAGTTCAGCGACGTGAGTACTTACCGCCCCCGTTTCTTCTGGGTTGATATAGATAAGATTATGAATTAAAAGATTGAAAACGAATATTTTATAAACTAAAAAAATAAAATGATGAGAAAATGTGCATTAACAGTTACAGTAGTTTCGGTTTTACTTGCCCTCGCAAGCTGCGAAGACGATAGCCGGACAAAAATGTTGTCAGATTATCACTCTGACTTCGATATAAATTATGGGCTTTTCCACGTTTATCAGTACGATGAGGTAAACATTAATGGAATTGATCTTGCTTCAAAGTTCGACTTCTTCAATACTTTCAGGCTGACACTGCACTATACTGATAACGAGATTAGCGCGGTGACTTTCGATAACGGCGATGTGCCTTTTTCACCTTATAGCTATGAGATCCCATCCGGAAAGGTGGATGCATATCTGAATACGAACGTACTTCCCAATGAATTGCGCCTGACCGATTCGGAAAAAGTTATCGCCTACTATGTAAATGGTGAGTTTAGCATTCCTTTTAAACTGGACTGCCCGTCACTGGATTATAAATATACTTTTAAAAGCATTCAACAATAAAATTGAAATCATATGAAATTCATAAGAAAATATAAATACTATTTATCATTGGTGGCAGTCTTATTCCTTGTTGTCACCTGCATGACTATTGAAGAAATCATTCACCCCGACAATGCTCAGGTTGACAGTGATATCAACATAACAGTAAAGATAAAAATCGTTGCTGAAACTGATGGTAACAGTAAGTTGACATTTGGTATATTAATGCCTAAAGCCTGGAATGTGAAAGACAACGCTTTATTAACTCTTACCACTGATGCGGCATTTGCCGGGAACAAGGTTACCAATGAACCCATGGTATTGATGAGTGCAGCAGACAAAAATCCAACGGATGGAATGCCATGGTCTGCTTCATTCCAGAGTCGGATGGGCGTACTTGGCAATACAGGACCAATGGAGTGGGTTGTATTTAAATCGGTTACTACCTTCCAAATAAATGATAATATCCCAGATCAAAAAACCGTAGTGGGTACTGTGAATATTAAACTTCATACAGGTTCGCGTGCCGTGAAATTCTATGCGGGATACACATTCTGTGGTGAGGCATTTGGATTCAATGGTGAAAAATATCCTGATGAGGATGTGGTAGAAGCCAAACTTTTGGAGGTTACCGGTGGTGATGATCCTCAAATGGACTTCACTGCTGATCCGGCATTATCTTTTGTTCCTGCCACTTTTGGTTTCGGAGATATATTCTCAATTCGTTATAATGAGCCAAACTATATTGCCGAAGGAGGTTTGAAAGGTGGTGAGGTTCATCTGTATGCGAAAGTACAATACAGGGAAGGAGGAGTAGAGAAAGAGAAGATTGTGGACGAGATTTCCGACAAAACTCTTATGGAATCACTGGGTAATCTGGGAGCAGTGACTTCTTTCCAGAAATATATTTACCCAAGAGAGTTCTTTGATTTATCAAAGGATGCCGATATATTAGGTATTCAGGTTCATTTCACAAATAAGGATAAAAGTGTTGTTATATTGGATAACGAAACAGAAGATAACTTTGTGATAGAGGAAACCTGTGAGTAGGGGAGAATACCTGAATTAACTTAACCCGGTTCTTTGAGCAATTCTTTTAAAAGGGAAGTGTCTAAAGAACCGGGTAATTGTTGCCATGGTATGTAATAATTTTCATGCGCGTACTATTGGATGCTCCCGATTTTCATTACTTCATCTTCAAACTGATCGCTTTCTACCAATGCTTTTGCCTTTACCTTACTTTTGTAGTTATACACCGTTTGTGCGGAATAATGTAGGAATTCGGCAATCTGTTTTACATCGGTGATTCCCAATTTAATAAGAGCAAATATGCGGAGTTCATTGTTTAATTGATTTTTTTCAAGATCGTATTGTTCAGTGTTCCTGAGTAAAGAATTGAATTCCGTGACAAAATTCGGATAAAGTGCCAGAAAGGTTTTGTCGAAATTTGTATGCAGTTCATTGATGTCGGACACCATTTCATCCGTGGAGAATTTATGTAAATTTCCCATTTGTCCGGTCTTTATGTTCAGGTTTACATTCTTATGGTACCTGTGCAACTTATTGATGTAGACCGAGCATTGATTCATGAAATATCCGATGTAATGTTCTTTCACGATATTGGCTTCATCCAGTTTTTTATTCAACTGAATCAGGTCGTCGTTCATAACTCTAAGTTCTTTCTTTGCTCTTGAAACCGCTTTGATTTGGATGTACAGATAGGACAGAGTAACGATTAAAAAGATCACAAACAGACTGGTGACAATCGAATATAAACGGAGGTTTTTTTGTTGGGAGTGAATTTTCTGCAGATAAGTGTCCTCAATGATAGGTTGGATTCTTGCGATAACCGAATTTTTAAAACGGGCATTGTAGAAAAGGGCATCATCCAGGGCTATCCTGATGTAGTTGTATGCTCTGTCAACATCCCCATCATGGTATAGTTTCACGGCAAGAGACAGCAAGGCTTCGTTTTCCTTCACAGCCAACTCCATATCAGAAATAGCTGCCAGTATTAAATAATAGGATTCTTTTTCTGATTCAGCTGTCTGCGCATAGTGTTTTGCCAGATTCATGGCGGCCATGGCATACTGATGCGTGTGGGGCTGCTGGTGTCTGAAAATTGAAATCAATATTTCCTCTGCTTCAGAAAACTGACCAGACTGTTGTAATCTATGGGTAAGTTCTTTTTTGTACTCTTCCGACTGATCGCTTAGTAGATTCATCACCCTGTCTCTCCATTCTTCTTTCTCTACTTCATAGGAATAAGCATATCTTGGATCATTGATGTAGACAATGAGATTTTCAAAGTAGCGGATGTAGTTCCAGCAATACCATGCTTTGTAATGGTCAGGAAGATGGGTATAATCCATTGAACTGAAGATTTCCGCCGCCTGGAGGAAAAGTCCGGAAAGAGAATAGACATACGAAAGGTGCAACAATGATTCAGTAATGATGTCTTTTTTGTCTAATTGCCGGGCAATGGCCAGGTTTTCCTTGATATAATACTCGGCAGAGTCGCAGATGAAACTGTTGTATTGATTGATGATCTCCCTGTTGATATCTAGGATCTCTTCTTCATTACTGAGGAGTTCTTTCTCTTGTTTCAAGTCTGATATCTTTTTTTCTTTGATTTCCAGATAATTGCTGCGTTTGGATATGACTTTATCCAATTCTTTGAGTAATGAATCAGTTTTACTTTCTACGCCCAAGAGCGAACATGGGAGAATGATAATTAATATGAAAGGTAATATATATTTCACAGTAGTGATAAATCATATTGATTCACAAAAAACAATTTCTTTCTCTATTTTCTGTTATGAATCTTTTGAGTACAAAATTTATAATATAAAAAAATTAAATTAAATTTAATCAATATTGCGATTCGGAATGTAATATCTGCTTTGAAAGTACAATGTTGTCCTGTTATGAGGAAGTTTTAGTACAAATGTAGTGACTTAAATGAAATTTTCAAAAAAACCATAAAAGAGCTTGCATATTGGTTGAAAAAGCGAATCATTTTTAAGTGATAAAGAGGCTGTTTCACGGTTTTCATTTTCATGAACGAAAAATTGCCTAGTTACTTGAAAATTAGAGATTTTAAGACTATTTGAAATGGTGCAGAAGTAATGTTAAATTTTACAGACCAACGACAATGTACTACTTCCACCTCATCCAGGTGAAATAATTCCGCAAAAATAATCCGCCTTCACCAGACCACTTCCGACACCATCACATACATCGATCATCTTGAGTAGCGTGAATTCTTTACAGTTGTTACCCGAAGGAGGAGGCTGCTTTCGGTACCCTGAAAAACAAAAAATTGCAAACGGTTCTTCTACAGGGGTAAAGACAGGGCAGAAATGAAGTATGTATTGTTCTCGATTGCACATAACCTGCTAAAGTGGCATTATAAGGTTTATCAGGGGCTATTTTTATCTTTTTAGATGTTATTATCTACTAAAAGANNGTTAACAGCGGATATAAGCTAAAAGGTCATCCCTTCATAGAATTCCGCCAAATCATCCTTTCGGTGAATCCTGTTGCATACCACCAAGACAAGGCCTCTTAAATCCTTTAATCCGAGAAGCCTATTCGTTTTTCTTCGCCAGNNAGATGTTATTATCTACTAAAAGAAGACAGAAAAAAGTCGTCTCATAGTTTATTATGAGACGGCCTCTTTTTGCGTGCCTGTAAATAAACGTGGACAACGCTCCAGATCTATCCTCCTTGATAGACAAAGGCAATTGCCTATTCGTTTTTCTTCGCCAGCATGTTAATGCATTTCGGTTCCGCAGGTACCCAGTCCCCCCCTGTAGTAGTTGAACTGGACGTTGGGGTGGTCTGCCAGCAGCGACATGGGCACGGCGGAGTCAATAATCTTTTTCCCGATCATCAATGCGGTCAGCCTCTGTCCAAACGGATTGTCATGTACTCCCGCCTGCCAGATCGATACCTTTTCGGCCTGCCAGGTTTGTACGGGGCCCACCGTCAAGGCCTGCGAGGGGATTCCCGTAACAACACCGCCGGCACTGGTCCTCGCGTTTTGCATACAGGTAATGGGATGCAGGTCGACAACACGGGTGGTCAGTTTCTTGTACTCTTCCAGCGAGGGAGGGTTGTCCTTGTATTTCCCTTCTCTTTTCACCGGATCATTAAAGGCCCAATGTTTCGTGTCACCCTGTCCGCCCTGCATTACCGCACATCGTACGCCCGTGTTCCAACTTTTGATGTATTTCGAGGTGTCGGCTTCGGGATAGTGTATGTTTTCCTCCGGCATGCGCAGTTTTTTATTCATTCTGTGAAACATCAGCTCATTGTTCGCCCTTTCGAACGAGATGGGGCTCTCGACGCCGATCTCCTTCCCGTCCACGTACCATTCATCCATACCCCAGAAATGGGCATTTGACAGATCCAGTTCCAGCTCGTTCACCAGCCGGGCCACCAGCGGGAGCTGTTCGGTTGGCCCTATGGGGCCGCAGACCCCGACGGGTTCACTTGCCGTAGCTTGTTTCCATGCTGTAATGTATTCAAGCGCCTCGGCCAGGTAGAAGTCCTCCAGCGTGTCGTAGAAAACAACCTTGAATCCGGGCCTTGAAAGGGCCAGCATATCTTCGGGGGTCAACCTGGCGGCATCGCCCAGAATCTCGTCTTCCAGTGTTGTGAAATCCCACCAGTCCGGGGCCAGCATACTTATTTTTCGTGACATAGTTTAAATTATTTAATTTGGGTGTTTTACTTGATAATGATATTCTCTTCCAGGATCCCGGCAAGCACGTTTCCCTGCTGGAACCCGTGCCCCAGGTGTTGCCGGAAACCTTCCGCGTACTTGCGGTTCACCTCTTTTCCCCTTACCTCCGCAAAGTGTTTCATGGAAAGGATGTACTCGTCCACCTTGTGGTGTTCAAGCAGCCAGTCCCGCTGGCTTGCATGGGCTTTCAACATCTCCTCCTTAACCGGCATCTCTCCCGTTATGTCCACATACATCGAGGGGGCGACGGCATGTCCGAACTTGTCCTTTCCATCCATGGCGTCCGCGTAATAGAGGTAGGGTGACGGCTCGAAGGGCGCTTCATCAACTTCCATGTTTTTTATGCCACAACAGAAGCAGGCCGTCTGAACAATCCTTGCGGTCGTCTCGTGATCCACCATGTAGTCCGTCGGGCTGGCGGTAATAACTATCGAGGGCCGGATCTTTCTCAACACGGCGGTTGTCCTGTTTATCGCTTCCCTATCGTAGATTATGTACACATCTTCGAGCCCCACGCAATGGTAGGTTGCCCCGATAATCTGCGCGGATCTGCGTGCCTCGCCGGTCCTTATCCGGGAAATTTCCTCCCGGGTGTGTACCGCAGAGCCTTTATCACCGGGAGTCATGGTGACAATATGAACCTCCCAGCCCCTGTTTCTAAACAGGGACAATGTCCCGGCACACATGAATTCCGCATCGTCCGGATGCGCTAAAATGGCAACAATTCTTTTTTCCAGATCCATCCTGTTATTTCATTTAAGATTATTTTCCT
>NZ_DIQL01000032.1:9852-11454 GCF_002427225.1 Proteiniphilum sp. UBA5463
GGCGGATTTATCAGCGGCGAAAATCAGTTCGTGTGTTTTCATGGCATCCGCCAAGCTGGTTAAAGGCATCTCCCTGCCTTCGTCCATTGCTTTAAAAAATGCTTCAAACTGATGCAGGTATGGGTGATCGGACACATCGCCCGAATCAAGCAGCTTCATGGATAATTCACTCCATTTATTCTTGTTTAACTCTTTGATTTTCGTAGAATAAAATTTATTATCCAAAAGGCTCCCTTCACTTCCTACCAAATGGAAATGGAAATAATAGGGCTGCAGACAATCAATAACCGAGGCAACTTTTCCTACAGCACCGTTTTTGAATTTTATGATCGAAACGGAGCTGGTGGGATATTCATATTTGGCAAAATCGGCATGGGAAGAGCCGGTCGAGTAGCTATGAACCGCATCAACTTCACTGTCGATACAGTACAAGAGGGCATCCATGGCATGACACCCTGCCGACAACAAGCTACTTCCCGCTTCCTCTTTTTTAATATTCCACCGGTACTGCCCGTAAGATGGCCCGATACCGTGGTAATAATCAACTTCCGCATAATGAATTTTCCCCAATAATCCTTGTTCTATAAGTGACTTTACAGTTTGTAATTGACCGGAAAAACGGCACTCGAAGCAGACGCATGTCTTTACGCCAGCTTCCTTCACAGCCTTCTCCACGGCCAGACAATCTTCCCACGTGAGGGCTATCGGTTTCTCAATGATCAGGTTTTTGCCGGCCCGGGCTGCCATAATGGCCTGCTTAGCGTGGAGGGCAGGATAACTGCATATGGACACCACATGTATATCGGGATTGGCAATCATTTCCGAATAATCCTCGTAACACCTGATGTTCCCTCCGTGCCTGGCGCTGATTTCCTTCGAATCCAGTCCCCGCGAAGAACAGATCGCAGTAACCTGTGCAAGAGAGGTCCTATTAATTGCGTCTATGTGGGCGCCTGCAGCCCAACTGTAACCAACGATTCCTACGTTATACTTTTTCATAATACGTTGAATTTATATTTATAAATTGTTTTAATTGATTTCATGTATTGTTTTATAATAATTTCAACTATGGCAAACTCACTCATTCTCTTTTGACAAGTCCTGTTAAATTTAAATGCTTTGTTCATTGATATTTCTTGGTTCAGGGAGTAATTATTTTATAAATACTTACGGTGTTTATGTTGAGAATTTCGTAAAAAAAGATTCAACCTTATGATTGCTTTACTACAAGTCATAGGTTAAAGAAAAACCAAGCTTTTTGTCCGAAAAAGTTAAAAAGCTTGCGAAACTGAAAAATTGATTCTATCGCCTTTTTACTAAAGTAAAGAAGCTGTTTGTCTTTGAAAGTATCGTTGAACCATTGTTTCACAGTACGTCGTTTTGTTTGGGAAGGTTCAATTATTTATTGTTGGTTCTGCAAATGTATAAAAAAAGCATAACAAATCAGTAATTTATTGAATTAACTTGCCGGCATAGATTCAGACCGCTATAAACAACAGTAAGGCACAAGGTATTATAACACAATAAGGCCCTGTAAAGCATTTGGCTTTCAGGACTTTATTGTGTTTGTTAAATTCGAAAGGAAATTTACTCTTTGGCCCT
>NZ_DIQL01000032.1:11652-13548 GCF_002427225.1 Proteiniphilum sp. UBA5463
TCGCCTGCGGCAAAAACGCCGGGGATATTGGTTCTCATTGCCGGATCCACAATCACCTCGTCCCTTTCGTTGATCTCTACCATACCTTTAAATGCGGAGGTATTGGGTTTGTAGCCGATAAAAACAAAAACGCCATCGGTCTCCAATTCGGAAACCACTTTGGTTTTTAAGTTCTCGATCTGCACCTTTTTTAACGTTCCGTTGCCCATATAGGCACGAAGCTCCGATTCCATCACAAAGCTGATCTTCGGGTTTTGCTTCGCCTCTTCCACAGCGTGGGCAAATGCCTGAAAATGGTCAAACTGATGCACTATCGTTACGTGCGATGCAAAGTTGGTTAGGGTTACGGCTTCTTCCAGAGCGGAGTTTCCGCCTCCCACCACAATCAACCGCTTGTCCTGAAAGAAATCGGCATCGCACGTGGCACAATAGGAGATTCCCCGTCCTTCGAACTCCTTTTCACCGGGAATATCCAGCGAGCGGGGTTTTCCTCCGGGGGCCAAGATCACCGATTTCGCCCGGAAGATTCTTCCGTCCTCCAGTTCTACTTCTTTAATTTCACCCGCTAATTGGTAACGTACAATCTTAACATTTGTCTTGATGGTGCAGCCAAAACTTTTGGCCTGCCTCCTCATAATATCCACCAGTTCGTATCCCTTTATCGTTTCCACGCCAGGATAATTGGCTATTTCATTGGTCAATACCATTTGTCCTCCCGTAACGCCTTCGCTTAAGATCAACGTATCCAGTTTTCCGCGCGAGGCATAGATTCCCGCAGACAATCCGGCCGCTCCGGCTCCCAAGATCATTACGTCGTATATTTTCTCCATACTCTTTCTTTTAAAAGGAAGACCAATCCTTTTGGGGATTGATCTTCATGAAATTAATACAAAAAATAATTATCAGGACAGAAACTGATCCAGATTCGATGTGATTTGCTGCATATTTTGTATGCTGGTGGTTGCCTTGGCTACCTTTCCGCTTTTATAATACATGGTGAAAGGGAGTCCCATAAATCCGCGGCATTCGGGAGCATTTCTTATAACTCCCGATTCCGGGCTGTCAAAAGCCATGGAGTAGAATTTCACTTCAGGGCGTTCTTCTTCCAGTTCTTCCATGATTTCATAAACAGGGATACACATCGGTCCCATACGTCCGCAGCATACCATTACGTTTTCGTTCTCGTCGATAATTTTCTGCAGCTCTTCAGCAGTTTCAATCTCGTGGATGTTAGTTCTTAAATACTTCATAATTATTGTTGATTTTATTGTTATTTTCCGACGACAAAGTTATGGCATAATCGGTTTGAAAACGAAGAATACCGGCTGACATACTCCATGAAAAAAAATGAGCTTTGTCAGTTTTTGGACTGATAAATGTCAGTTATATGAAAAGGTTGTATCTTTGATGGAAAAAGTAAGAAAAATGAACCCATTTCCAGAGAGTGATACAGATAATTGCGAAAAGATGGTAGCTTGTTTTCGCGACTTGAAGCCTGAGGAGCTGACGCTTATCAGTTCCGGTAAAACAGAACTCACCTATCTGGCAGGAGAAACGTTGTTTAAACAGGGCGCATTCTCCACCCATGTCTTGTTGGTAATGGATGGGTTGGTAAAGGTTTACCTACAAGCCGGACGCGATAAGCAGCTGAATCTACAACTGGCAAAACCGGGAGATTTTCTGGCGTTTGCCTCTGTTTTTGGGGAAACGGTACACACTACATCGGCTATAGCGTTGACGGATACACAGGTTTGCATGATTGATAAGGAAAACATGCGTCAATTGTTGATGAACAATGCGGAGTTTGCCATGCGCATTACGTCGCGAAATTTTCGCAATGAGCGTCAATTGTTGACGGTCATCGGTAACATCACGTATAAGCAGATGCGGGGCAAA
>NZ_DIQL01000030.1:0-8950 GCF_002427225.1 Proteiniphilum sp. UBA5463
GTGCAAAGATAGAGATTGTTTTTCAAACTCCAAAATTTTTAAGAAAGTTTTTTTGATTTTTTTTTGCACTAAAAAAAGTACAGCTGATAATCAATTATTTCAACAACCTAATTAACCCCTTAAACAATCTGTTTATTCCTTTCAGCCATCCCATCATCTCTATGATGGATATCTTTCAAAGCGAAAGGACTGCAAAGATAGTAATTTTGGAGAATACCGACCAAATATTTTCAACTTTATTTTCAAATAATTTTGGCAGGCTAACCACCCCTTATCTTAGCGCTGGAGAGTAAACAGGTGAAAATCAAAAAGAGAACCTCATTATTGGGGAACAGCCGGAGTCAGTAAGCAAGTATATGCGAACTGGTGCTTATTTGCGGAGTAACGGCAAAGTTCATCATATTTCCGCCCCTGTCAACAATAATATTAATGGTAAGTGGAGTATTCCAGTCGATATACTGGTTGAAATTGAACAGATAAGAGAAAGCAGCTTTGTATCTTTTATTATCGGAGATTGCTTTCGAAATTTCATTGTAGCGAGATACATCCCAGAACATGCACTCCTGAAAACCGTTCGAATCGGTATAACGGGTATTCCTGTCCCTGAAATTCATTGTCTCGGCAAGGAAACGCCTATACCCATCAGTAAGCGATTGGGGTGTATGATTAAAACTCTGTCCCTGAATATCAAGAATGATATCACCGGGAAGTATTCCGGCTTGTGCTGCAGGCGATCCGGGATCAACTGAAACAACGGTCTTCAGGTCATTCATATTATACCCTATGCCGGTGTAGTTGTACTTCAGGTACTTCACCTGATAAGTAGCAAACGCCAGATTCCCGGGGTACGGAAACTTTTGCAACATAAGCGGAAGATTCAATCCAAGATAATTCAAGAGATCATAATGGCTACTCAGTCGTTCTTTCACTTCACTCTCCCATATGAGTATCATTTTCCCAGCTTCTATGAATTTGTTATCATAGAACCGATAGCCAAATTCAAGATTAAAAGCAATATCATCTACACGAACAGCCTCTGAAGGGTTATAAAGAGGGATTTTTACCGTTCTGTTGCTTTTTGAATCGAACCGCCATACGGGCTGATAACTCCCATAAGTGGGAGAATCAGGTTTAAACAGAGGATTATTCTGATAGCTGTAATAGGTCTGAATAATTAAATCAGGATCATCGGGACTGTACCTCATCCCTTTATCGGTCAACACACGAGTAAAAATTGCATTAATCTGCTCATCAAGTTCTCGGGTATTTTCACCCGAAGGAGAAAAAGCAAACGTACGGTAATCATGCAAGAGGGCCTCACTGTTGGTTTTTGTCTTCACCGGCATCAGGAAACGTCTCTCCTGCACATCCTCCAGGCTGTAAAAAGCAAAAACCGGAGCAAGCTGTGATTCCCTGATACCATTACTGTGACGGCAATCTTTATCGATATTCAATTCCTTAAATGAGTGTTCAAGATTGCGAATGGCAATTTTCATAGACGTCTCATTCAGATTAAACCACGACATAACGGTCTGGTGCGACTTCAGGTATGTTCCATTTCCATTCACGGATAGGATTATGTCGTTCAGTTTAAGGCCGGCCCTTTCGGCAGGAGAACCGGGGGTTATATCAACAATAACAGGTTCTTTATATCCCCAGCTCTTGTCTTCACTTACTTCGAAATTAAAGCCTAAACTGCATGTGGTTGTATAGTTCTCCGGCAACACACTTACCGGGTATATAAGAAAAATTATTAAAAGAATTACAATTCGCCTCATTGTATTTATATGTATATTATTTCTTCAAAGTTTACAAAGATATGTTTTTTGTTCATTATTATTAAGCAATATCAGTTTTTACGATCAAAATAAAGAGAAAATATACACAATTTCTTTATCTTTGTAAGGTTCGATTAATATTTAACAGCATTAATTATGATTGTCGACAACCTCGCGAATGCAGCCAGATATTTCAGTCTGCATCCTCTTTTTGAAAAAGCGTTTGAATTTATCAAACAAACAGACATTGATGGTGCAGAGGCCGGGACCGTTGAAATTGACGGAAAACAGCTTAAGGCATCTATTGTTAAAACCCGGCTGAAAGCGGCTAAAGAAGCGAAACTGGAAACACATAGAAAATATATCGATATCCAGATACCGGTAACCATTGCCGAGACATTCGGCTGGAAATCCCTTTCGGGGCTTTCAGAGCCGGAATCAGGATACGATAAGGAAAACGATATTGAATTTTTCCTTGATGCTCCATCATCATATGTAACTGTTGTACCAGGTGAATTCGTAATCTTCTCTCCCGAGGATGGCCACGCTCCTCTTATTGGCAATGGAGAAACAAAAAAAATTATCATTAAGGTTGCCGTAGTTTAATACATCCTCAATATGCACTATTATGCTTGATATCATCAAAAACGACCCATGGCTTAAGCCTCATTCAAAAGCTATCGAGGGCCGGCACAACTACTATTTAGAACGACTGAATGATCTCACGCAAGACGGTACGATCACTCTTTCCGATTTTGCTACAGGTTATCTCTATTTCGGGCTGCATAAAACTTCAGGAGGATGGGTGTTTCGTGAATGGGCGCCAAATGCTACTGAAATATTTCTCACTGGCACATTCAATCAGTGGCAAAGATTAGAAGCGTTCCGCTTGCGACGAATAGATAACGGCGTTTGGGAGGTAAAGATTCCACTCGAACAAATACATCATGGAGACCTTTATAAGCTTCATGTAAGCTGGCAGGGCGGTTCCGGAGAAAGAATCCCGGCATGGTGCAAACGAGTGGTTCAGGACAAACAAACGCTAATCTTCAGTGCACAGGTATGGGAACCTGAAGAGAGCTACACTTTCAAGCATACGGGCTTTAAGCCTGATACTTCTCCCCTTCTCATCTATGAAACACATGTGGGAATGTCAACAGAGGAGGAGAAAGTAGGCACTTACAATGAGTTCAGGGATAATATTCTTCCCCGGGTAAAAGAGAACGGCTACAATGCTATTCAGATAATGGCGGTCCAGGAGCATCCCTATTACGGGTCGTTCGGATACCATGTATCCAGTTTTTTTGCCCCCTCATCGCGAAGCGGTACCCCCGATGAGCTGCGTGAACTTATAGATAAGGCTCACGATATGGGTATAGCAGTAATCATGGATATTGTCCACTCGCATGCTGTAAAGAACGAGACAGAAGGTATTGCCAGGATGGATGGTTCTTTCGACCTATACTTCCATTCCAATCCGGAAAGAAGAAATCATCCTGCCTGGGACTCACTCTGTTTTGATTATAGAAAAGATGGAGTGCTCCACTTTCTGCTCTCCAACTGCAAATATTGGCTGGAGGAGTACAGATTCGACGGGTTTCGTTTTGATGGCGTAACATCAATGCTCTATTACAGCCATGGGCTGGGAGAATGTTTTACTGAATATGGCGATTACTACAACGGACACCAGGATCCCGATGCAATCTGCTACCTGACGCTGGCCAATCATCTTATACATGAAGTAAACCCGCATGCTATAACCATTGCAGAAGAGGTTAGCGGGATGCCAGGCCTTGCTTTGAATATCAAATCGGGCGGATACGGGTTCGACTACCGAATGGCGATGAATATTCCCGACTACTGGATAAAAATCATCAAGGAGAAGAAAGATGAAGATTGGCATCCATCCTCAATATGGTGGGAAACAACCAACCGGAGGTCAGATGAAAAGACTATCTCTTATGCTGAGAGTCACGACCAGGCTCTTGTAGGTGATAAGACCATTATATTCAGGCTTATTGATGCTGACATGTACTGGTACATGTCGAAACTGATGAGCAGCTCGTATGCCGTTGATCGAGGGATAGCTCTGCATAAAATGATTCGACTGGTAACAGCAAGTACAATGAACGGCGGTTACCTGAACTTTATGGGAAATGAGTTCGGCCATCCCGAGTGGATCGATTTTCCACGTGAAGGAAACAACTGGTCCTACAAATATGCACGACGTCAATGGCATCTGGCCGATGACCACAACCTGAAGTATCACTATCTGGGCGATTTTGACAAAGCGATGGTCTCACTCATCAGGTCCGTTCACAACTTTCAGGAAACCAGCCTGGTGAAGATATGGGATAATGACAGTGATAACATCCTTGCCTATATGCGAAAAAACTTACTCTTTGTCTTCAATTTTCATCCGAACAGATCATACAGTGACTATGGGATACTGGTACCACAGGGCGAATATAAGATTGTTCTAAATACTGATAATCCCGAGTTCGGTGGATTCGGCCTGAACGACGACACCATACATCATTTTACACATTTCGATCCGCTCTATGCACCCGATAATAAAGGCTGGCTGAAACTGTACCTGCCATCCAGGACCGCAATTGTGCTGAAATGCAATTAATTTGATAATACAATGACAATCAACAATAATCAACAATCAGACAAAATCCACTCCTTTTCGGCCTCAAACAGTTCGAAAGAGTCGAAGAACTCATTATACCCATTAAAATTCGAGCCTTTGCTCAAACCTGTTATCTGGGGAGGAACGGAGATATGCAAATTCAAGAATATAAAACCATTACGTGATGGTATTGGTGAAAGTTGGGAAATTTCGGGAGTAAGGGGAAATGTTTCCATAGTATCCAACGGATATCTTGCGGGTAAATCCCTCGATAAGCTGAACTCTCTTTACAAAGAGATGCTTGTGGGAAAGCATGTGCACAAGAAATTTGGGGACACATTTCCGCTGCTTATTAAATTTATTGATGCCCGCGACAACCTGTCCATACAGGTACATCCCGACGATGCGCTGGCAAAAGAGCGACATAACTCTTTCGGTAAAACCGAAATGTGGTACGTGGTAAACGCTACACCGGGGGCATTTCTATATTCGGGATTTGCAGAAAGCATCACTCCCGATGATTACTTGGAAAAAATTAAAGACAATACTTTCACAGAGACGCTCAGAAGATATGAAGTAAAAGCCGGGGATGTCTTCTTCCTGCCGGCGGGGCGTGTACACGCAATAGGTGCTGGTTGCTTCATAGCCGAAATACAGCAGACATCAGATATCACTTATCGTATCTACGATTATAACCGAAAAGATGCTGCCGGGAACCCCCGCGAGCTGCATACAGAAATGGCTAAAGACGCTATCGACTACAACGTTTACAGCTCTTATAAAACAGATTACAGGAAAAAAACAAACTATCCTGTTAAGTTGGTATCATCTTCTTTCTTCACCACAAAACTGCTGGATATAGATATTCCAGTGACAAGAGACTATTCCAATATTGATTCTTTTGTGATTTATATATGCATGGCCGGCCACTGCACAATAAAAGATAATAAAGGAAACTCTGAATTTATTCAACAGGGAGAATCAATGCTTATCCCGGCTGATACAGAGTCGGTGATAATAATACCAAGCGAATCATCAAAGCTATTGGAAACATACCTGGAATAGTGCATATATGTGAATAATAATTGATATACGGAACAGATAATCCGTAACCGTGAAATGAGAGGCATACTATTACTAAATGTGGGAACTCCCGCTACTGCTGAGAAACCCGATGTAAAAAAATTCATTGGTGATATGTTGTCAGACCCGCACCTGACGGGATATCCTGAATGGTTATCGTTCTTTCTGGCCAGGAAGATTATTGCACCCTTTTCAGCTGCAAAATCAGCTGAAAAATACAAAAAAATATGGAGGGCCGAAGAACCAAAAATATCTCCACTACTCTATTATATGCAAAAGCTTGCGGAAGATCTCGAAGCAAAAAAGGGGATTACGGTTGAGATAGCCATGCGCTACGGCGAACCTGATATATCGAGCGCGTTCAAAGAGCTTGAGAGAAGGTGCCCGCTACTTCACGAGGTGGTTGTTTTTCCCATGTACCCGCAATTTGCACAATCAACCACACAGACCATCAAAGAGGAGCTTGGCCGTATTTTCTTCAAACGCCCTCACTCCTTCAGGGTGAAGTTTGTAGAGCCATACTACTACCACCCATCCTTTATTAATGCTTTGGCGGAGAATGCAAAGCCCTATCTCGGTGAAATCGACAGGCTGGTATTCTGTTACCACAGCCTCCCCGTATCACAAGTTGAAGCAGGATGGAAAAAGGGGAAAGAGTTCGATTACGTTTACCAGTTAAAAGAGACAAACAGGCTTTTATGTGAAAAAATGAAGATCGATCCTCATCACACTCTCATCTTTTACTCCTCACAAAGGGGAAAAAACTGGCTAAAGCCTTTTCTGAACACAGATATTGGAGATCTGCCAAAACTGGGATGGAAGAAAGTTGCAATTGCCGCTCCCGGTTTTATAGTTGATAACATGGAAACTCTCTACGACATAGATTTTGAAGCTCGTACTATTTTTATGGAAGCAGGTGGTGAAAAATTCACATTTATCCCATCACTCAATAACAGTGAAATATGGATTGAGGCTATCTGGAAAATTATTGAGAAAATATAGTTTTCCTTTCTTCACCAATGTTGTTCGCTGGCATTTTAGTTTACCGGGCTTAAGCACACATATGTTTTTCTAATTTCATTCGCGACACCGCGACCAATACACTTACAAGCTATTTCATTGTTCACTTCATACACTGGTTCAATGTATTTAGCTGAGGGCCAATCCGTAGCTATATGCGAAAAAGGGGCGAAAGCAGCTATATGCAGAAGCAGTTATATGCAGAAGAAAGCGCGGAAGCGGCGATATACGGAAAAAGGGCCGAAAGAGGAATAATTTCTTAGAAGTCGGGAAACCTGTAATTATCGTATGGCGGCACCAGATTTTTACGTACTCTGTAAAACTGATACACCCAATATAGTAAAAAGCCCGCTATTATATTTTTTTTGAACGACATAACTGATTAACGTTTTAAAATCCATGCATCTGAATGCGATGGATATTGTTTATGTACTTTTCTTAAATATGTCTCTGCGTCAGCTCTATTATCGAATGAAGCGGCATACACATCAGTACGCCCCGGCCGGTCCAGTCGTCCCGGGCTTGAAAATCCCTCGTTTTTAAGCTGCGCCATAATCTGCTCTGCCGCATCGTTTCGTTGGTAAACACCCACAATAATGTAGTAGGCTGGCAAATTAACAGCCACTTCTGCGGCAGTTAAGTTTGCATCAGAAGCAGTGGTTACATCGGAACCAGTGGCTATCGGCATTTGTTCTGTCCCCGGAGCTTTTTCATTAACATTTGCGGCCGTTGCCGAATGGTCCACCAGCTGAGCAGGTTTGTTGTGGAAAAGTCCCGTTTCAGACAACATTTGAGCAGACTGGCGACCGATAGCAGTATCGCTTACCGGTAAGATAAACATCAGTACTAGAACAGCCGCCACAGCTGCCGCACCTATACCTGTAACTCCAAACCGCCTCTGCCTGTCACCAGCTTTAGACGACGGCATAGTTGCCTGGATCTGAATAAGCGGCTTCAGTGAAGCTTTGCCAAGCCCGAAGAAAACGGGACGTATAAATGATGCCGGAGTATATATAAACCGTTTATCATCATTCAAAGCAAATGAACCCAGCCTCCCAAGTTCAACAAGTTGATCCTCCCTTAAGTGTTGTTTAACCATTTCAACTGCCTTTTCTATCTTTTGCATGGCAGCCTCAAATGTAAGATCATAAGCCCTCATGTATGACTGGGCCAGCAATCCGTCATTATGGGCAAGATCGCGGTTGAACACCAGCTCACACAAAGGTGCATGAAATGCAGCAATACCGTCCCTGCGTGAATGAATTGTATTCACTACAAACCCTCCAAAGCCGGGAACGATAACACAGTTATGTTCATGCAGCAGAAATTCAATATGAGAAACAAGCTGGTTCATATCACAAAGATAAAAAACATTATGGTAAATTCACAAAAAAATCCATTAAAACTTACCGGGAAAGTTGCACCTCAAATTTTAACTTAGCGTTTAACTTTATCAGGGTTGTGGCTGACATAATCTTTCCAGTCTTTATATTTGTTATCTCCTTTATTAACATTTGATTGGTAAAAATGGCAAAGAGCAGCTGCCAGTCCGTCTGTCGCATCAAGTTGCGGCAGCATGTTCTCATCAGGAATATGAAGTATCTTCTGCAACATATAAGCAACCTGCTCCTTTGCTGCACTACCGTTACCTGTTATCGCCATCTTTATCTTCAGAGGGGCATATTCAAAAATTGGAATATCCCTTGAGATAGCAGCAGCCATAGCTACCCCCTGGGCACGTCCAAGCTTAAGCATGCTCTGTACGTTTTTCCCATAGAAAGGGGCCTCAATGGCCAGCTCGTCCGGCAGATATTCATCTATCAGCCCTAAAATACGGGAGTAGATCTTCGCCAGTTTCAGATAGTGATTACCGTACTTTCCCAACTGCATCACTCCCATTGCTTCCATGGAAGGCTTGTTATCAAGCACGCGAAGAATGCCATATCCCATGACCTGAGTACCCGGGTCAATCCCCATGATTATTCTTTCTTTCTGCATTTTCAGTACGAAATTGTTTCCAACACTGTAGAGAAACCGGCAAGCTTCTCTTTGAACCTCTCCAGTAAAGGAGTGAATACTTTCCGGTTCTCCTCCCTGTTCCATCTCTCCAGCGTTAACAGGTCGGTCACCTGAAATTCCATAGCGAAAGAAAATCCCTGATCTTTCTCTTTCCCGTGAACTCTTGCCAGCCGCGGCGATGTAAGAATGCCACTCCGGGTTGACATTGGAATAAATGTCTGAAGCATATATTCAATGAATTCTTCATGGATATCCTCCTCAACGTGGAAAGTGGTGTTGAAAACAATCATATAACGTTATTTTATATTTTTCCGAACAATTTCAGTTGCAAATATAAACAAAATTCGTATCTTTGCGCCACGAAATTTGGAACTGATTGGAACTGATTTTTTTCACGGGGGATTAGCTCAGCTGG
>NZ_DIQL01000030.1:9086-20087 GCF_002427225.1 Proteiniphilum sp. UBA5463
GTTCGACTCCGATATTCTCCACTAAGACAAGATCGATAAGCGGCTTGCATTTGCAAACCGCTTTTTTTATTTCTTCAAGAATTCTGTCTTTAGAAATATTGTTTGTCCATCAACCCTGGCCTGTACATGTGTAGGATCATCTTCTGCAAGTTTAATTCCGCGAGCACGGGTTCCTCGTTTTACAACCATAGAAGAGCCCTTCACTTTCAGGTCTTTTATTACAGTTACATCATCACCATCTAAAAGTTCATCTCCGTTACTATCCATTACTTTACCTGATTCTTCTGCCGTGTCCATATCTAATTGTGTCCACTCATGAAAACATTCAGTACATTGAAAAAGAGATCCGTCGAAAAATGAAAGTCAGAGAATTTCGATACCGTTTTTTTTGCATAGCTCAAGAGCCATTTCACGTAGGAGATACTTCTGTATCTTTCCGCTGCCTGTCATCGGAAATTGATCAACAAAAAAGACATAGCGGGGTATTTTATATTTAGCGATATGTCCCTTGCAAAAATCACGCACATCCTCTCTAAAGAGATTAAATCCCTCTTTTTGAATGATGAAAGCACCCACATCTTCTCCATATCGTTCAGATGCTACCGCCACAACCTGTACATCCTTCACTCCCGGCATCCTGTAAAGGTAATCCTCCACCTCTTTCGGAGAGATGTTCTCACCTCCCCTGATTATCATATCCTTTATTCGCCCAGTGATTCGGTAATTGCCATTCTCATCTTTTACTCCCAGGTCGCCCGAATGCATAAAACCATTCTCATCTATTACCTGAGCAGTAGCTGCCTGATTCTTATAATAACCTTTCATCACATTATAGCCGCGGCAACACATCTCCCCAACTACCCCCGCAGGACACTCTTTACGTGTTTCGGGGTCAATCACCCTCACATCCGTAAACTCATAGTTGCGCCCCACAGTCGTACAACGCACCTCAAAAGGATCATCAAGCCGACTTTGTGTCATTCCCGGAGAAGTTTCTGTCATACCGTACACGCTGGTAAGCTTCATAAACATCTTCTCGTTCACCTGCCTCATCAGCTCCTCCGGGCAAAGTGCGCCTGCCATAATACCCGTACGTAATGAGCTCATATCAAAAATATTAAACATAGGATGGTTTAACTGTGCGATAAACATTGTTGGAACACCATGTAGGACAGTGCACCGCTCCTTATGGATTGAAGCGAGGGTAACAAGCGGATCGAACCGCTCCACCATAACCTGTGTACTGCCATGTGTAAGGCAGCACATGGTTGCTAACACAACCCCGAAACAATGAAACAGCGGTACACATATACAGCACTTGTCCTCAGGTGTGAAATTCATATGTACCCCAGTCAGATACCCGTTGTTGGTAATATTATGGTGCGTAAGCATCACCCCTTTCGGAAATCCGGTTGTTCCCGAGGTGTACTGCATGTTTACCACATCGTGACAGTTCGACAAGCCCCGTAATCTTTTAAACTCGTTGTCCGGTACATTCTTTCCCAACAAGAGTATTTCAGCGGTATTATACATACACCGGTATTTCTCCTGGCCTATATAGACTACATTCTTCAGTTCGGGAAAACGGTCCGATCTCATTTTACCACGTTGTGTTGCTCTCATCTCAGGCACCAGCTCGTAGATAATATCAGTATAATTGCTTCCCGCTACACCATCAGTCATGCACAAGGTGTGCATATCAGAATCCTTCATCAGATAGGCTATCTCTTCGGAACGATAGTTGGTATTTACCGTTACCGCAACAGCTCCAATTTTTGCAGTCGCATAGAGAAAGGTAAGCCAGTCGGGAACATTCTGTGCCCATATTCCCACTTTGCTACCGCGGGTCACCCCTATAGAGATCAAGCCTTTTGCCATGTTATCCACCCTTTCGTTGAAGGTCTTCCACGTAAAACGCAGATCACGGTCGGAATAGACAATATATTCCCTGTCGGGTGTCTCTTCAGCCCAGTATTCAAGCCAGTCCCCTAGCGTCTTATCGAAAAGTTGCATGTTAGATTGGTCACTCATCTTTAATCAGATAAAAAAATTGATATTTTATGATTAATCCGGAAATGATTTAAAACAGAAAACACACTCAATGATCAACAGTCGTGCTAAATTAGTACAAAGAGAAGCATAATATCTAAAAACTGTTAGCGGTGAATGGCCAACAGACATACTCAATGAGCGTTTCAGGAAGTTGATCAACTATATCAGGTTGAATGTGAATGTCCCACGACCTTGCTCAATGAGTACCACCTTATCATCAACGATGATAACGATAATGAGATCAATGTTCCACGACCTTGCTCAATGAGTACCCCAGAAACTAAGCAGGAGAGTACACAACACCCAGTATTTGGGCTTCGGCATCACCTGACGCAGTTACAAGATGGTCAACAATTGAATCGTAATAGATGCTGTCACCCTGGTTCAACAGATATTTTTCCTTACCATAATAAACAGTAACAGCCCCCTCCAGCACATAAAGAAACTCTTCCCCTTCATGTGAAGAGAAACTCTCATTACCTGTGGCAGACGAAATCCTGACAAGGAACGGGTCCATGTTTCGTCCCGCTTTTCCCGGTGCCAAAGAGATAAAATCCATATGTGAGTTGCTGTTGGCCATCTGGCTGGTGAATGTAACCGGTGTCATTAAATCACTGTTTCTTGTCACAACCGGCCCCATCTCTTCATAGTCGTCAAGAAAGGTACCCAACCTCACTCCAAGCGCACGCGCTATTTTAATTAATGACGAAAGTGATGGAATATTTTCGCTTTCGCAGATCCTTCTTACCTGCTCTACCGTAAGCCCTGCACCGGCAGCCAGCTCTTCTACCGGCATATTCTTCTCGGCACATAAAATTTTTATTTTTTCCGTAACTGCAGTCATATCTTGTTAAATGAAGCTGCAAAAGTAAAAGAATCTAAGCAAAAAGGCAAATAAAATCTCTAAATGTTTATTTTTTATGCAGCCTGATTATAATTCAACAGCATAACCAGATCTTTTCTATCAATTTTTCCAGAAACATATTCATGTGATTACCGATTATTTACACAGTATATTCAACACAACCTCACCTCTGTTTTCTGTCATAACCTGAAATATTCCATAACAATTTCTTACGGCAAAGCATTGCATACCCTGCAATTTTCTTGCGGCATTATTCTGTATCATACTCCTTTTTGCGCCTTTTCGACTGGATACCAGCTATTTAATTTCCCTTTAAAGAATATTGATAACAGATAAAAAGCTAAATTGAATTTTGCATTAAAAAACAGTCAATTAAAAATAAATTACTATTTTTGAGTGGTAAACCACCGGGTATGATTACCATATACCGGAAAATATCATTAGCTATGGTTGGAGAATACAAGCAATATCTGCAAAGGATCTCACCCGGATTTCTCTACAACGGATTAGTAATTGTTTACAGAGGATACAAGCAGATTATCAAACCGTTCCGTATTTTTATTTTTCTCCTTAAACACAAGAAAGTAGAGGCAAAACACAAGAAGGCACTGGAATATGTTCGCAGCAAGGAAAAGATAAAGGCAGCCTTTTTTATTAATCACGATTCGGACTGGAAATACGAAGGTGTGTACAGGATAATGGAGCATGATGAGCGATTTGAACCGGTGATCATCATCTGCCCATATCTGACTTATGGTGAAGAGCAAATGCTCGAAGTGATGAAAAACGGTTTTAATGTTTTTTCCGAAAAGGGATATAACGTGATCAAAACACTCCGTGATGATGGCACATGGCTGGATGTAAAGAATGAGGTTCAACCCGATTTGATTTTTTTCGCCAATCCATATTTACATACAAGGGCCGAATATTATATCACCAATTTTCCCGATACCCTCACTTTTTACGTTCCTTACGCTTTTGTGATTACCGACAGGCCATCGTTACGTTATCAACTGGAACTGCACTACCTGGTGTATAAAATTTTCCGGGAATCAGACTATCACAGCAAAGAGGCCCGGAAATATTCGCTGAACAGAGGGTCCAACTCTGTAGTAAGCGGTTACCCTGGGTTAGACTTTGTTTTTAAAGATAACGGCAGAAACAATGCAGGCGATCAGGATAAAAGTATTTGCAACGATCCCTGGAAAATAAAGGACAGGCAAGTGAAAAGAATCATCTGGGCACCGCATCACAGTATTGAGACTGACAAAAGCCGGTTTAACTTCAGCAATTTCCTTGAGTATCATCAGTTTTTCCTCGATCTGGCAGACAAATATAAAGATGATATCATGCTCTCATTCAAGCCTCACCCGTTATTGAAGCCCAAGCTTAAAAATTTGCCAGGATGGGGTGAAGAGCGAACGGAGAACTATTACAAAGCATGGGCAACCCGTCCCAACTGTCAATTGAACGAAGGCATGTACTATGATCTGTTCCTTTCTTCCGATGCAATGATACATGACAGTGTATCTTTTCTGGTAGAATATCTCTGTACAAAAAAACCAAGCCTCTACATGGTGATTGATGATTATGTTTTGTCCGGTTTTTCAACTCTGGGGAATAAAATTGTTGATGCTCACTACCATTCCCGCACGAAAGAAGATGTTGAATCGTTTATCAAAGATGTAGTTATAAGCGGGGAGGACACCATGAAACAGAGGCGGGAAGCACTAATAAAAACTCACCTTCAGCCTCCCAACAACAACAGTGCCAGCAGGAACATAATGAATGAAATATACAGGATCACCGGCAAGTAAATTCACAATTATTTATTACTCCAACAATAACACCTTTATGTGGAAGAGTCATTAAAAAACAAGGCTGCCAAAGGCATGATATGGAGCGCGCTTGATAAGTTTGCTGTCCAGGCGGGACAGTTGGTTATTGGCATCATTCTTGCGCGCCTGCTAATGCCCGAGGACTTCGGGCTGATTGGTATGCTCTCCATTTTCTTGGCCATATCCCAATCGTTTATCGATAGCGGGATGGGATCGGGGTTAATCCAGAAAAAAGAGCGGAGCGATCTTGATTTCTCCACAGTCTTTGTTTTCAATCTGGCGGTCAGTATAATTTTCTACCTATTGTTATTCATTGCCGCACCACTTATAGCGCTGTTTTACGAAACACCGGGGCTGGTAACATTGACACGTGTTCTGGGATTAAATATCATAATCAACGCACTCGCCATTGTACAGCGATCGAAGCTGGTCATACATATCGATTTCAAAACAATTGCCAAGGTAAATGTTATCTCTGTCTTCTCAAGCGGTGCTATTGCTGTCTATTTTGCATTCACCGGCTGGGGAGTATGGGC
Source organism: Proteiniphilum sp. UBA5463 (assembly GCF_002427225.1). Taxonomy (NCBI): domain Bacteria; kingdom Pseudomonadati; phylum Bacteroidota; class Bacteroidia; order Bacteroidales; family Dysgonomonadaceae; genus Proteiniphilum; species Proteiniphilum sp. UBA5463. The sequence continues at coordinate 14,378 of NZ_DIQL01000030.1, forward strand.
GCTAGTTTTTCAGAACCTTATTCGCTCACTGATATCTGTCGCCTTGTTTTGGGTGTTCACCCACTGGAAGCCGTCACTCATCTTCTCAACCGAATCGTTCAAAAGGCTTTTCGGTTTTGGCTCCAAACTGCTAATCTCCGGGTTGTATGCACAAGGCTTCAATGAGATCTACAATGTGATGATAGGGAAGGTATATAGTGCTGCGGACCTTGGTTATTATACCCGATCAAAACAGTTTGCCGAGATATCCTCTGGTACAGTTACTGCTGTTGTACAACAGGTAACATACCCCATACTGGCATCTTTGCAGGACGACAAAGAACGACTGGTATCGGTGTTCAGCCGCCTGTTAAGAATGACATCTTTTTTAATCTTCCCTGCAATGACCTTGCTGGCATTGATGGCCGATCCCCTTGTCATGCTTTTCCTTACTGCAAAATGGGCACCAGCAATAGTATTGCTGCAGTGGTTATGTTTCGCGAGATTGGTAACACCCATCAGCTCAATCAATATGAATATTTTGAATGCCGTAGGCCGCTCAGACCTCTTTCTTAAGGTTGATCTCTCAAAGGCGCCCATCGTAATTGCAGCCCTTCTCATTACTATCCCAATGGGAGTGAAGGCAATTGTAATTGGAAGTGTGGTTACTTCCGCCCTCTCTTTCATAATAAACACCTATATGCCAGGTAAACTTTTCGGTTACGGTACACTTAAACAGGTTAAAGAGATGATCCCGGTAATTATTGCCACCTGTGTGATGGCACTGTCTGTCTACCTTGCTATGAATATCTTTCCAAGTCACTGGCTGAAGATTGTTACCGGGCTAATTACTGCATTGGCAACCTACCTGCCTGTAAGTTACCTGTTAAAAATTGAAGAGCTGCAGGAGTTGAAAAGGGTTATCCGGAAAATAGCCACCGGAAAACTGTAACAATGCCTTCCGGAGAGAGAGAGTTAAGGCAGCAGACCTTGCATTTATGGCTTGCAAATCATCTCCTCTAAATGCTTTGCAGTGCGCTGCCTGCAAAATCAGTATTTTATATTCTTGAACAGCACCCTGTTCTCACGTGCTTCGTTGAGCCGTGACAATATTTTCTCCCTGCTGTATCCCGAAAAATCGACATCTTCATAACCCATTATCAGGTTTAGCAGTGCTCGCAGCTCTTCATCGGAGAACTGCTCCATGATCTCATCGAAAGGTTCTTTTGATCCGATCTCAAAACGGATAAAAGCCAGTCGCGATTTGGCTGTCGGAAAATCAGGAGCAATCTCCAGCAGCTCCTCCAGATACTGTGCTGCCTGTTCATATTTTTCCTGCGCCACACTAATGTTTGCCAACCGGTCCAGGATATCTTCATTCCCTTCAGAAACAAGGGCAGCTTTCATATATGCCGCTTCGGCACCAACAAAATCCCCGTCATTGAATGCCAGCTCACCCTCAATCATGTAGTAGTCAAGCGTCTCCCTCTCCGTTTCCGGAATCAACGAAAACAGTTCCCTTGCTTTGTCAAAATCCTGCTTACTAAGGTAAACAAATGCACGTTTGCCAATAATACCCTTGCTTCCCAGCAGGGCCTCTTTCCTGTCTATAAGCTTCATCATCTCATCATATTGCTCCAGGGCGGAATAAGCTTCCATCAGCGAGTCATAAATTGTCTCGTCGTCAGGAGACTCCTCAAGGCATTGCCTGAAGATGGCAATTGCTTCCTCCGCGTTATCGTTAAGGTATAACGTCAATGCTTTCATTTTCAAAACCTGCTGATCACCCTCATTGATAGTCAACGCAAAATCAAAAGCATCAATAGCTTTATTGTACTCTTCATTCATGGAATATAGCTTTCCTATATTTACCCATCCGTCATACGAATAGGGATCAATATCAAGAAGCCTGTTGTTGTATTCAATAGCTTTATCCAGATCGCCTTTCATCTCATAGGCGTAAGCAAGGTCAACAATAACATCGGGATTCGATTCATCAATCTTCATGCTCTCTTCGAGAAATGAAATTGCACGATCAAACTTGTCCACATCGTTGAGCATATATCCCACTTCGGTGATGAAAAAGTAGAGGTCGTCCACCGACAATTCCCGTCCGAATGACTGATTAATCAGCTGATCGGCCTCTCCATATCTCTCCAGATGGAGCAACGACTCAATCCTAAGCAGCGACAGATCCACATCTCCTTCATCCGATAACTGCCTCATATAGTCGAGCGCCTCCTCATACATCTCAGAGTAAACAAGCTTTTTTACTTTCAGCACCATCAGCTCCTGGCTGCCTGGATGCATTGACAGGCCCTCATCGATAAGAAAGTCGGCCTCATCAATATCGCCCTCGGCAGTATAATAATCAGCCAGTTGAGCAAATTCATCGGCATCGAAATAGACCTTCTTGCCTAATGCACGCATCTGCTCATATCTTTCAACCAACGACGTGATATCCGGTTCATTCTCTTCCATTCTTCTCTCCATCGCCGATAACTTGTTTCTCCTGCACTAATAAACTCATTTTTTCCAGGAATCCCTGAGAGCCACTGTCCGGTTAAAGACCAGTCTATCTTTAGTTGAATCTGAATCCACATTAAAATACCCGATGCGTTGAAACTGGAAGCTATCTAACGGTTTGGCATCTTTCAGATACTCCTCCACCTTACATCCATTTTTCACTACGAGCGACCCCGGATTCAACAGTTCCTTAAAATCCCTGTCTTTTTCACCGGCGGGGTCCTCCACCTTAAAAAGGCGGTCATACAGCCGCACTTCGGCATTCAGGCTATGGGCCACTGAGACCCAGTGAATGGTACCCTTAACCTTACGGTTCGATTCCGGCATACCGCTCTTAGTCTGTGGATCGTATTCAGCATATACCTCAGTAACATTTCCGTTCTCATCTTTTTTGCAACCTGTACACTTAATAATATAGGCATTCTTCAGCCGCACTTCACTACCCGGGGTAAGGCGAAAGTATTTTTTCGGTGCTTTTTCCATGAAATCATCACGCTCAATCCACAGCTCACGGCTGAACTTCACCTTACGACTGCCCATGCTTTCATCTTCGGGATTATTGATAGCCTCCATCTCCTCCACCTCTCCTTCAGGATAATTTGAAAGAATCAGCCGTACAGGATCTATCACACCCGAAACACGCATCGCACGGGCATTTAGGTCCTCCCTCACCGCATGCTCAAGCAGAGACATATCGTTAATACCATCATATTTTGTGTAACCTATTTTATCAATAAAACTGCGTATTGCTTCGGGAGTATAACCTCTGCGGCGCATCCCCGTGAGTGTGGGCATACGCGGATCATCCCATCCCGACACCAGCTTCTCCTGTACGAGCTGCAACAGCTTTCGCTTACTCATAATAGTATAAGTAAGGTTCAAACGGTTAAATTCAATCTGGCGTGGGCGGTAGTCACTGTTGGCAAGCTGGTCTATAAACCAGTCGTACAAGGGGCGATGCACTTCAAACTCCAGCGTGCAGAGCGAGTGCGTTACACCCTCGAAATAATCGGACTGCCCGTGCGCAAAATCATACATAGGATAGGCTTTCCATGTTGTTCCTGTACGATGGTGCGGAATATGTATCACACGATAGATTATAGGGTCACGAAAGTGCATGTTAGACGAAGCCATGTCTATTTTGGCACGCAGCACCATCTTCCCTTCAGGTATCTCACCGCTATTCATTTTTTCGAAGAGATCAAGCGTTTCCTCAACAGGCCTGTCACGGTAGGGGCTGTTTGTTCCCGGCACCGTTGGCGTCCCTTTTTGTTGTGCAATCTCTTCAGCCGACTGTTCATCGATATATGCTTTCCCCTCCTTAATAAGCTGTATGGCAAAATCCCACAACTGCTGAAAATAGTCGGATGCATAATAGACGTTTTCCCAGTGAAATCCCAGCCATTTTATATCTTCCATGATGGAATCCACGTATTCAACATCCTCTTTCAAAGGGTTTGTATCATCAAACCTGAGATTACAAATACCGCCATACCTTTCGGCTATTCCAAAATCGAGACAGATAGCCTTGGCATGCCCTATATGCAGGTATCCGTTAGGTTCTGGCGGAAAGCGAGTCTGTATGCGTCCATCGTTTCTGCCTTCTTTCAAATCGTTTTCAACAATCTGCTCTATAAAATTGAGGCTTTTCCTGTTCTCCTCAATAGCGGTAATCTCGTTCACTGACATATAGTGTAATAATTAATGATTTACAATTAGTGATTAAGAATTTATTTTTACTTTTTTAGTTTAGAGCTTTTCTACATCCGGCTTTACATGATTCAGCCTTTTAATATTCTGCTTTCAACTTATAACCTAAATTTCTGATTCTTAATTTCTACTTTAAATTATATCGATACTCTTGCGTAGGGTGCTATATCGTACCCGGAAAACTCACCCTTCTTATATTTATAATAACCCGTTATGGCCACCATAGCTGCATTATCGGTGGTATAGGCAAATTTGGGAATATGGATCTTCCAGCCATACTTGCGGCTATACTCTTCAAAAGCGTTCCTCAACCCCGAATTGGCCGATACACCTCCAGCAACAGCCACCTCCTTTATCTTACAATCTTTAGCAGCATGGTAAAGCTTGTCCATCAAAACATCTATAATGGTTTTTTGCAACGAAGCACATAGATCCTCTCTGTTCTTGTCGATAAAGCCGGAATCATTTTTCAACTCATCGCGCAGAAAATAGAGAAATGATGTTTTCAATCCGCTGAAACTATAATCATATCCTGCAATATTAGGCTTACTGAACCTGAACCTTACGGAATCGCCCTGTTTTGCCAGACGGTCCACAACCGGCCCACCCGGGTATCCAAGTCCCATTACCTTGGCACATTTATCGAACGCTTCCCCGGCAGCATCATCAATGGTCTGTCCAATAATCTCCATATCGTCAAACGATTTCACCAGTATAATCTGTGAATTACCGCCCGACACCAGCAAGCAGAGAAAAGGAAATGAAGGCTGATCGGCATCATTCTCATCCTCCTTGATAAAGTGTGCCAGCACATGTGCCTGCAGATGATTCACCTCTATCATAGGAATATTAAGTGCCGAAGAAAAGCCCTTCGCAAACGATGTTCCCACAAGAAGTGATCCTAACAACCCGGGGCCACGTGTAAAAGCCACTGCAGAAATCTCCTCTTTGGCGATCTTTGCCTGTTTCAACGCATCATGCACAACGGGAATAATATTTTGCTGGTGCGCACGCGACGCCAGTTCGGGCACCACTCCGCCATATCGCTCGTGTACAGCCTGACCGGCAATCACGTTGGAAAGTATTATACCGTCACGAATAACCGCGGCAGAAGTATCATCGCAAGAAGACTCAATTCCCAATATTGTAACCATTCCAATCAATCAAAATTCACACTACCCTTTATTCACTGGGTGTCCGGTTACCCAAATTACCTAAAGCATAAATTATGCCGGGTAGTTTTCCTGAAATGCAGACAACCAGACAATCGAATAACGGATATCAAATAAAGATACAAAGATAATACAAAAAACACAATAAATTTATCTCATCGCTTGCTTCCTCGCCATCCATTCCCAGGCCGAGGTCAAGGCGTTTTCAGCATTATAAGCGGGATTCTTACAGAAAACATTTATCCAAATATCCTTTATTATCCTGTTCAATGTCGTAAATTATAAAGTTATATCCACCCTGAATGCGCCGGACAGAGCGCCGG
>NZ_DIQL01000030.1:20215-22413 GCF_002427225.1 Proteiniphilum sp. UBA5463
GCGCCGGGCAGAGCGCCGGACAGAGCGCCGGGATGATCCCGATAGGTGAAACGACAAAGACACAAGACACGAAACTGGCTGAAACCTTAAACCCAACCTCACAGTTTCCTGTAACGCACCCTTTTTGGCTCCACATTTCCGAGGCGTATCTTCTTGTTTTCTTCATACTCGCTGTATGAACCCTCAAAATAGAACACCTCCGAATTGCCTTCGAAAGCCAGGATATGCGTACAGATACGATCCAAAAACCACCGATCGTGAGATATAACTACAGCACACCCGGCAAAATTCTCCAATCCCTCTTCCAGTGCCCGCAAAGTGTTCACATCTATATCGTTGGTCGGCTCGTCCAGCAACAGTACGTTAGCTCCCGCTTTCAGCGTCAATGCCAGATGCAAACGGTTTCTTTCGCCACCCGACAGCACACCGCATAACTTCTCCTGATCAGCTCCTGAAAAGTTGAAGCGCGACAGGTATGCACGTGAGTTTATATCTCTGCCCCCTACCCTCACAAACTCGGAACCGCCAGAAACTACCTGATATACCGTTTTATTGGGATCTATAGCTGCATGCGACTGATCCACATAGGCCGTAACCACTGTTTCTCCCACTTCAAACTTACCTGCATCGGGTTTTTCCATTTCCTGAATCAATCGGAACAGTGTGGTCTTCCCGGCGCCATTGGGCCCGATAACACCTACTATACCATTAGGAGGCAGCATAAAGTTAAGGTTGTCGAACAGCAGCTTGTCGCCAAAGGCTTTTTTCACCTGTATGGCTTCAATCACTTTGTTTCCCAAACGGGGTCCGTTGGGGATAAATATCTCCAGCTTTTCTTCACGTTCTTTCTGATCCTGGTTCAGTAACTGCTCATAAGAGTTAAGACGTGCTTTTCCTTTTGCATGGCGTGCCTTGGGCGCCAGGTTAATCCACTCCAGCTCCCGCTCCAGTGTTTTGCGACGTTTACTGGCCTGCTTCTCCTCCTGTTCCATCCGTTTGGTCTTCTGCTCCAGCCATGAAGTGTAGTTACCTTTCCAGGGAATCCCTTCGCCACGGTCCAGTTCAAGGATCCACCCCGCCACATGATCCAGAAAATAACGGTCGTGCGTGATACATATAACCGTACCCTTATACTGTTGGAGATGCTGCTCCAACCAGTCGATAGACTCTGCATCAAGGTGGTTGGTAGGCTCATCCAACAGCAACACATCGGGCTCCTGCAGCAGCAGGCGGCATAATGCCACACGACGCCGTTCTCCTCCCGAAAGCTCACGTACTGGCTGCTCTTCGGGCGGACAACGCAAAGCATCTATCGCCCGTTCCAGGCGATTGTCAATGTTCCATGCATCGGCAGCATCAAGCTTATCCTGCAGTTCAGCCTGACGGGCGAAAAGAGAATTCATCTTATCTTCATTTTCGTAATATTCAGGCAGTCCGAACTTCAGGTTAATCTCCTCATATTCGGCCAACAGGTCCATAACCGGCTGTACCCCTTCACGTACAATATCTATCACGGTTTTATCAGGGTCTAGCTTTGGATCCTGCTCCAGATAACCCACCGAAAAGCTCTTGTCGGAAACCACTTCGCCCTGGTACTCCTTTTCAATACCGGCAATGATCTTCAACAGCGTGGATTTACCCGATCCGTTCAAGCCTATAATACCAATTTTGGCACCATAGAAAAACGAAAGGTAAATATCTTTCAATACCTGTTTGTGCGGCGGAAAAGTCTTACTCACACCCACCATGGAAAAAATAATTTTCTTGTCGTCGGACATATATTTTTTTATTATAAGTTTAAAATAGAAGATGAATGTTGCGATATGCAACCATTAGCCGGTACCGCTATGATTTAGGCTGTTACCCTACCCACCCCGGCAAACGGGACACAAAGATAGTGAAATTTAGGAAGCCTGATATCATTGCTGTCCCATTAAAATCTAAAATAGTTCTTTGAAATTTTTGAAATATAGTCAGTTACGGATGTTTTTCTAGCGGACGGACTTAAATTTGTAGATTTACATCAGATTAATCTGATAGTACTCGTTACCGGGTTTATGAACATTGTGCTGTAGGCAGGGGAATTCGCTCGGTTTCGTGGTTTATGTTGCCTCCGTCGTGGGAGTGGTATTACAAACAACAACACCCTGCATACCGGTCGCTTCCGCCTTTTTCGCCTGAATGTAGCGATGGTGCAT
>NZ_DIQL01000001.1:0-18321 GCF_002427225.1 Proteiniphilum sp. UBA5463
TTTAGCGTACAATAGAATATACGCTACCAGAACAAGCCAGAGGATGATAATAAAAGCAATTTGAGTCTGGGAAAGTCTTCTTCGTGCCATAGGTCTTATGCTATATGGTTCACAAAGATATAAAAAAAGATACAGCCTTAGCATCTATACCTTTTTAAAGACACATATAAAATAAATGAAAAGTTTATTTTTTCTGATATTGAATCAAATTGATTTAATTTTTGACTTCCTTTTTTAAGTAAAGGGTGATGCACTGCAACAGTATCTGAAAGATAAAGAGAATTATATAGGAACCCCACTCTGTAAAAAATTCAGCTCAACCCCGAGGAACAATCACCGTTTCCTGCGACCTCCATTTTTTCCTTTATTGTGCCTGTTTATGCTGTTTTCCTGATAAAAACGGTCTGCAAAATCTCTCCTCCCTCTCTCTGGACTATGACCATCCTGAGCCATTTGCACTACCAGTTTCCTTTCATCTATGTACATACCTCTAAAAGTATTAACCACTTTCGACGCATATTCATCGGGAACTTCAAAAAAAGAGAAGCTTTTCAACAGGTCTATTCTTCCCACAGGAACTTTCCCTTTCACATTTTCATTGATGAAACCCATAAGAGTGGACGGATTCGCACCATCCATCTTCCCAACATTGATAAATATGCGGGCATAACCTTTTTCCGGTTTACGACTATTTTTTTCATTTCTGTCGTAGTTTTTAGCACCAGATCTGCCTTCATTCCTTTTTGATGATGACTCTTCAGGCTGGTGAATCTCTTCGGCCTTCTGATAATACTCAATCAGACGATTGAACTCCAGAGAGACAACTCTTTTTATTATATCTTCTTTTCCAAGCCATTCCAGTTTACGGAAAATAGATGGAAGCAGACGTTCTATCTCTTCCTCGTTCACTTTTACTTTTTCAATTTTATCAACAAAGTTGAACAGCTGTTTTTCACAAATTACATCGCCCTTCGGGACTTCACGTCTCTCAAATTTTTTGTTGATAAGCTTTTCAATCTGTGCAGTTTTTCCTTTCTCTTTTATATGAATTATAGAGATTGATGTACCGGTCTTGCCAGCCCTGCCGGTCCTTCCGCTACGATGAGTATAAACTTCACAATCGTCGGGTAAACCAAAATTTATTACATGCGAAACATCATCCACATCCAACCCTCTTGCAGCCACATCAGTTGCTACCAGCAGTTGAAGGTTTCTGTTTCTGAATTTACTCATTACATTATCGCGTTGTGCCTGGGAAAGGTCGCCATGCAATGAGTCTGCATCGTAACCGTCCTGAAGAAGTTTTTCTGCTATCTCCTGTGTCTCTTTTCTGGTACGGCAAAAAATTATTCCGTAAATATTGGGATAATAATCTACAATTCGTTTCAGTGCAAGATATTTATCTTTGGCATGCACCATGTAATAGATGTGCCTTACATTTTGAGCACCCTCGTTTTTCCTTCCTATAGTAACCTCTACCGGACTCTTCATATATTTCCGGCTTATTTTTTCAATCTCTTTCGGCATTGTTGCAGAAAAAAGGAGCATACTGCGTTCCACAGGAATATGCGAAAGTATTTCGTCAATATCTTCTGAAAAGCCCATGTTTAGCATCTCATCTGCTTCATCCAACACAAAAGTTTGTACATTATCCAGTGATACAGTATTGCGGTTTATCAGGTCGATAAGCCTTCCCGGGGTAGCCACAATAATATGCACACCCCTTTTAAGGGCACGTATCTGGCTCTCAATACTGGAACCTCCATAAACGGGAAGGATTTTTACATCTTCCGCATATTTAGAATAGTCAGTCAGATCACCTGCAATTTGAAGGCACAGTTCTCTTGTTGGACAAAGGATGAGCGTTTGAGGTGATAAAAATTTCGGATCTGTTTTCTGGATAATGGGTATACCAAATGCGGCTGTTTTTCCGGTTCCGGTTTGGGCAAGTGCTATAATATTGCTTGTGTTTCCCAGCAAAAGGGGGATTACCTCTGCCTGTACAGGCATTGGCTGTTCGAAACCTAATTCAGTAATGGCAAGTTGAATTTGGGAATCAACTCCTAATTCTTCGAATGTTCTCATTTTTATAAATGTTTAATGTGTGAGTATTGATATTTCTCTATACTCCACTCCACACAACTACTCACCAAGGTGAGTCATTTGACCGCAACAACAATGCTTAAAATAAGTTTTGTTTCTTTTATCGCTTTACGATAACATTGCAACCAAGACTGATTTCTGATAATAATGCTTAAACGCAAATATTTACAGAAGTCAGACTATTTCCATCCACGACATAATGCAAACTAGTTTAGCTTATGTGCCAGATTAACGAAATAGTTCATAAAGATGAGAGAAAATTCAATTACAATATGTGATTTTATGAAGGTAATAAGGATAACCTTAAATGTAAAATTTCATATCACCCCATCAAAATCGGGTGCAAAAGTATGAAAATAAATTGAATAAACAGTAATCAAAAACGATAAAGAAGGTATTTTTTCAATAAATTTCTTTTTCCCTGAGTTACCCGCAGCTCTTTTTCAAGGTAATTGTCAACCGATCCATACTTTGTTTTTATATGGTCAATAGCATAATTCAAGTATGCCCTGTTAACGGACAGCATGGCAGTCACAGCTTCCTGCATAGATTCAGAGAGATTGTTTGCATCTATTTCTGCTTTTGCAGGATCTATGTACATATTAGAAAGCATATAATCCTGTTCCAATGTAATTTCAGGTACACCAATGGCATATAAAATAAAATATGCTGCCATTCCAACACCATCTTTACCCAGTGAACCGGTCAGCAACACAGGATAGTTACTATCATTTGTAAGAATATCGAAAAGCTCTCCGAACTGAACTTTATGATTTTCCACAATAGCTACATACTCCTCCTGAACATAATGTATAGCATCGCTCCGGTCGAAATGTACATCTTTCATTTGCTCATCAAGCTTATAAGCATCCATAGGATTTAACGGAAGAGACATTTTTCTAATTGAAGGATGAATAAGAATAGGGTACTTTTTAGCAGCTCGTTCCGACCTGAAATCGATCACTGTCTTAATATTTAACCTTCTTATCCTCTCCTGATCATATAATGTAGCGTTGCTTAAATCGGCAGACCTGTATATTTGTCCCCATTTTACCTGTTGATTATCAGTCGTATAATATCCACCTATATCTCTAAAATTCTTAATATTATTCATGTCGATAGCTCTGTTGGCAACAACACCTGACTTTACTCCCCCCGTACGGAGAATAAAATACTCTCTTAAACCGGAACCTGTAGGATTTACCCTAAGAACCTGGTCAGTGATACTCCTGGAGGTTATCTGTGTAAAACTTGTCAGTGAACTATCAGTGAGAGATGAGTAAATATCGATGTTACCTTCCTGATCAGGGCTTACTTCCCATTTTAACAGAAAATCCCCCTCCGTATCTTTTTCAACTACAGATGTAATTTTTACTGTTGACATACAGGAGTTTACAAGAAGATACAGTAAAAACAGAATAAATATGGGATATAGTTTCTTCACTTTCCTCTTTAATAACAAACAAATGTAATAAAAACTTTGTTCTCAAATGATATATTAAAATAAGTATTAACAATATATAGAAATTCATTTTTCTTTTTAATACTTTATATTATAGGCGTTTAGGTTAATTTTATGCAACTTTTATAATTGTTGATAACCTGTGAATTGTGTGTAAACAGATTATTAAAAGTTAATTTGGAAATGTTGAAAATAGATGAGATAGAAAATATATCTGATTATCCCAACAATATAACACTTTCTTAACAGTAGAATATCACCTTCTTTTCAACAGGTACTTTGTAACAGAAAAGAAATTAATTATTAACTTTGCTTTTTATAAACAGTTTATGATAAAGTTTATAATTATCTATCGTTCAAGATAAAAAATAAATTTATCCTGTTGATAACTATTGATAACCGGCTCTGTATATTTGATAACGATCCGGTCAAATTTTTTGGTAAAAAATCATCAACACTATCAACAAGCCATCATTATTATCATATATGATTTTATTTTTAATAAGTAAATAATAATAGTTTATGACAAAAGAAGAAATAATTCAAAATATTCAGAGTCTCAAAAAAGAAAAAAATGCTATTATTTTAGCGCACTATTACCAGGAGTCTGAAATTCAAGATATTGCTGATTTTGTAGGAGATAGCCTTGCATTAGCTCAATGGGCTGCAAAAACAACAGCTGATGTGATTGTTCTTTGTGGTGTTCATTTTATGGGAGAAACGGCTAAAATATTGAGTCCGGAGAAGAGAGTATTTATCCCTGATATGAATGCCGGATGTTCTTTGGCAGAAAGCTGTCCCGCTGATGAATTTGAAAAATTTGTCAATGAACATCCTGACCACACCGTTATATCCTACGTTAACACAAGTGCAGCTGTAAAAGCGCTTACAGATATTGTTGTTACTTCTTCAAATGCAAAACAAATTGTGGAATCACTTCCGGAATCGGAAAAAATAATATTCGGTCCTGATAAAAATTTAGGTGATTATATCAATAAACTCACCGGTAGAAATATGCTTTTATGGAATGGAGTATGTCATGTTCATTCGCAGTTTTCACTGGAGAAAATTATGGATTTAAAAAGAGAATATCCCGATGCATTAATTCTTGCACATCCTGAATGTCCGAAATATATGTTGGAAATAGCTGATCACGTGGGTTCAACATCATCAATTTTAAAATTTGCAACCAAATCAAATAACATAAGGTTTATTGTTGCTACAGAAGCGGGAATTTTACATCAGATGAAGAAAGAAAATCCAGATAAACTGTTTATTCCTGCTCCCCCTGAAGATTCTACCTGTGCTTGTAATGAGTGTTTTTACATGAAAATGAACACTTTGGAAAAATTATACCTCTGTCTAAAAAATGAAAAGCCTGAAATTTTAATCGATGAAGAAGTAAGAATTAAAGCTGTGATGCCGATAGAGCGAATGTTGGAAATTTCGGCAAGGTATGGATTGTGACGTTATGGTTTAAAATGATGTTAAATCAATACATCAATTTATTTTTCCCGATTTCAATAAAATAGACCTTTCGGTGATGACTCCTTGTTGTAATAACTTAAACAACACATTCCTGTAAAGAGAGTTTATTAACTAACACCTTTTTTGTAACTTTGCACCGCGAAAAAATCATTTATACACCGCTTTTTATTTAAGTGAGTTTTTAGAAATAAAGCGGTCTTAAAATATCAACAAAATGGCTTTACAATGTGGTATCGTAGGATTACCAAACGTTGGCAAATCAACACTTTTCAATTGTTTATCGAACGCAAAAGCACAGGCGGCAAATTTTCCGTTCTGTACAATAGAACCAAATGTTGGAGTTATTACCGTTCCTGATAAGCGTTTAAATAAATTGGCTGAATTGGTTAATCCCCAAAAGATTGTTCCAACAACTGTGGAGATAGTTGATATTGCAGGATTGGTTAAAGGAGCCAGTAAAGGTGAAGGTTTAGGAAACAAGTTTCTTGCAAATATTCGAGAAACTGATGCAATATTGCACGTACTACGCTGTTTCGATGATGAAAATGTTACTCATGTAGATGGTAAGATAGATCCTGTCAGGGATAAGGAAATAATAGATGCTGAACTTCAATTGAAAGATCTTGAAACCATTGAAGCCCGGTTAAATAAAGTAGAAAAACAGGCCAAAACAGGAGGTGACAAAGAGGCAAGGATTGCCTTTCAGGTTTACTCAAAGATTAAAGAAGCGTTGCTCAAGGGTGAATCTGCCCGGACAGTTCATTTCGATACTAAAGACGAATTTAAAGCTGCAAGAGATCTCTATCTTTTAACATCAAAACCTGTGTTGTATGTATGTAATGTAGATGAGTCAAGCGCTGTTAATGGTAACATTTATGTTGATCAGGTTCGTGAAGCAACGAAAAATGAAAATGCGGAAATTTTAATTGTGGCAGCAAAAATTGAGTCAGAAATAGCTGAATTTGACACTTATGAAGAACGTGAGATGTTTCTGAATGAAATTGGTCTTGAAGAATCAGGAGTGAACCGTTTGATAAAAGCGGCTTATAGGTTATTAAACCTTCAAACATTTCTTACGGCTGGACCGCAGGAAGTGAGGGCATGGACGTTTCAGAAAGGTTGGAAAGCACCGCAGTGCGCGGGAGTAATACATACCGACTTCGAGAAAGGATTTATACGTGCTGAAGTGATAAAATATGAAGATTATATTACCTATGGATCTGAAAATGCTGTAAAGGAAGCCGGGAAAATGAGTGTTGAGGGTAAGGAGTATATAGTCAGGGACGGAGACATCATGCACTTCAGATTTAACGTGTAAGTCTGCTTTCAATGTACAAAATATCAAAAAAGTTAACTCTACCCTGCAACATTTGTTTTTATACCTAACTTCCCTACCCTGTCGGCAATTTTTAGCAAATCGCCTAAGGGCACTTTTTCAAGCGTTTTAACAGGTGTTTCCCGGTCTATAGTATAAATCATCACCTCGCGCGGTTTCAACTCTCTTACGAGCTCTAACCATGCTGAAATCTCTTCTTCTGTTGTATTGTCTATAACCTCTCCTTCAAATTCACCCCGGATGAACATAGTTTGGAGTATAAAATTGCCCTGAAAACGTTTATAGTTTTCAACCTGTTTTGCTACCCTGTAAATGTGAGAGTTGGGACGATTGATAAGCTTGGCGGTTTTATCGAATGCAGAATCAAGTTTTAATATCGGATTTTCAACCTTTTTCAGAGCATCTAAAACCTTTCCCCGTTCGAGATGCATTCCGTTGGTAAGAACACTTATTTTGGCATCTGGAAAATAGATGTTTCGCAATTCAACGGTATCGTCAACAATTACCTCAAATTCAGGATGCATGGTAGGTTCTCCGTTGCCGGCGAAAGTGATAACATCGGGAGTTACGCCTTCCTTCAGGAGTGATAACAGTTTATTTTCCAGAGCTGCACGTACATTCATCCTGTCAGGCAATTTTGTTTTAGTCCTGAAATCTTTGTTAAAACCACATTCGCAGTAAATGCAGTCGAACGAACAAAGTTTACCGTCGTAAGGCAGCAGGTTTATTCCAAGCGATATTCCCAGCCTTCTGCTGTGAATGGGGCCAAAAACAATTTCATGAAAGAGTATCGTTGACATATTTATTGATAAACTAAAAGTAAAAATTAAAAACTGAGTCTGCTTGAAAAAGTCTCAAATTAGATGATTTGGCATTATAATCACTAGAAAATAAAATTTCTTTTTTCACAAAACGACTTGTTAAAGTAGACTAAAAACTGAATAATTAAAACCAGGACATAATATGTCCGGTTCCTAACCCTATGATCAGATATCTCAGAAACTTGCCGATAGTCATTGAGGTCATTACAATGGGCATATTTGCACGCATAAAACCTAATGCTACCAGCATAACATCTCCCACAGCAGGTAGAAATCCGAAAAAACCCATCACGGCTCCCTTACCATGTAGCCAGGTGATAGTTTTATTGACTTTTTCAGGTTTGATTTTAAACCATTTCTCCAACCATTCTGTTTTTCCCAACCGACCTAAATAATAGCATGTTGCACCACCAGCAGTGTTTCCGGCAGTAGCATAAATTATGCATGTCCAGATATCCATTCCCGCTGCAATCAGGGCAGCAAAAACCACCTCTGAGCTAAAAGGAAGAATTGTTGCTGCCAGGAACGATGACAACAGCAGGCCCCAATATCCGTATTCCGCTAATCCGTCCAGCATATCTCAATCAATGTGCTGACAGCCAGTTATCACCTACTCCCAGGTCTGTTTTCAGCGGAACACTTAGTTTGCAGGCATTCTCCATCTCTTCCACCACTATCTCTTTTATTCTTCCCAGTTCTTCAGGAAAAACATTGAAATCAAGCTCATCATGCACCTGAAGGATCATTTTGGACTTCAGCTTCTCTTGCTGAAAACGATTGAATATTCGTATCATAGCTACCTTGATTATATCTGCGGCACTACCCTGAATAGGAGCATTAATGGCGTTCCTTTCGGCGTATCCGCGAACAGTGGCGTTGCGGGAGTTAATATCCGGCAGGTAACGCCTGCGGCCGAAGATAGTTTCCACAAATCCTTTTTCCCTGGCTTTGGAGATACTTTTATCCATGTAACTCTTCACACCGGGGAAGGTATCAAAATATCCATCTATCAGTTCTTTGGCATCACTACGTGAAATATTGAGCCTCTCCGACAATCCGTAAGGTGTAATGCCATAGATAATACCGAAGTTGGCTGTCTTGGCAATTCGTCGCATGTCTTCTGTTACCTCCTCTAAAGGAATTTTGTAGATTCTTGCGGATGTGGCAGCATGAATATCCTCTCCTTTATTGAACGCTTCCACCATATTTTTATCACTACTCAGATGTGCCATGATGCGCAGCTCTATCTGTGAATAGTCTGATGATGCAAATATACATCCTTCATCGGGTATAAACACTTTGCGCAACTCTTTACCCCGTTCATCGCGGATCGGTATATTCTGAAGGTTTGGATTTGTGCTGCTCAAACGTCCTGTTGCTGCAACAGTTTGATTGTATGATGTATGTATTTTCCCAGTTCGGGGGTTTATAAGCTGTGGAAAAGAATCGATATAGGTGCTAAGCAGTTTTTTAAGGCTTCTCTGTTCAAGTATTTTAGCGATGATTGGGTGTTTGGATTTGATCTTTTCAAGTTCTTCCTCACTGGTTTTGTATTGGCCAGTTTTGGTTTTTTTAGGCCTTTCAACAATCTTCATACGGTCAAAAAGCACTTCCCCCGTCTGTTTCGGGGAGTTCATATTGAACTCGGTGCCAGCCATCTCCATAATCTCTCTCTCTATCTGCAGAAGTTCGGCCGTATACTCCTTTGAGAGGTCTTTCAAAGCTTCCAGGTCTAACCGTACGCCTGTCCACTCCATGTCGGCAAGTACATGTATAAGAGGCAATTCAACCTCGTATAAAAGATGTGTAAGATTGTTTTGACTGATCTCTTTTTTGAGAATATTTTTAAGTTTTAGCGTGATATCGGCATCTTCAGCAGCATAATCCGTTACAAGGACCGGATCTACATCTCTCATATTTTTTTGATTCTTTCCTTTTGGGCCAATAAGTTCATCAATATGAATGGTCCTGTACTTGAGGTATGTTTCAGCCATGTAATCCATTCCGTGGCGGATTTCTGGATTGAGAAGATAATGAGCTATCATCGTATCAAAAAGTGCACCCTTTACATTGATATTGTAGTTACGAAGTTCGAGAATATCATATTTGATGTTCTGCCCTACCTTTTCTATACCCTCATCTTCAAAAAAAGTCTTGAAAATTTTTGTCTGTTGCAGCGCTCTATCACGATTAGCTGATATAGGTACATAATACGCTTCACCCTCAGTATATGCGAAAGATAGCCCTACCAGGTCGCTTAGAAGCGGATCAACACCTGTTGTTTCAGTATCGAAACAGACCGATTTCCGTGCACACAGTTTCTTGTTGAGTGCTACCATCTCCTCTTCCGATTGTACCATGATATATTGATGAGGAGTGGTATGAATATCAGCGAAATTAGACAGTAATTGAGTTTCTTCCGGCACACTAGTGTTGTCAAACATCGAAAAGAGATCTCCCTGTACAGGTTCGTTTGATTTTTTCTTCTGAAAATCCTGTTTAAATACTCGCGTAATCAGTGTTCTAAATTCCAGTTCTTCAAAGATCTCCTGCAGAGCATCCTTGTCCATCTCCTTACGTATAAAGTCGTTCTCTCTAACCTCAATTGGTACATCCGTTTTTATTGTGGCAAGAAATTTCGAGAATAGTATTTGATCGCGGTTTTCTTCAATTTTGTTTTTCAATGCGCCTTTCAGTTGATCGTTGTTTTCGAGGAGATTCTCTATAGAACCGAATTGGTGTAGCAGTTTAATAGCAGTTTTCTCTCCTACACCGGGACAACCGGGAATATTGTCGGCGCTGTCCCCCATTAGCCCCAGAAGATCAATCATCTGCTCCGGGTGGGATAGGGCGTACTTTTCCATTACTTTTTTATCGTTTAGTACATCATATCCGCTACTTCCGTATTTTGGTTTGTAGATGAAGATATGAGTCTCTGTGAGCTGGGCAAAATCTTTGTCGGGGGTCATCATATATACATCGAAACGCTCTTTGTCGGCTCGTTTGGCAATAGTGCCAATAACGTCATCTGCCTCATATCCGGGAACCTCAAGAATGGGGATATTATATGCTTCAATAATTTTTTTAATGATGGGAACTGATAATTTGATATCTTCAGGAGTTGCATCTCGTTGAGCTTTATAACCCTCGAACTCTTTATGGCGGAAGGTAGGCCCTTCAGGATCGAATGCTACGGCAATATGTGAAGGATTTTCCTCGCGAAGCACCTCTTCAAGCGTATTCACGAATCCGAAAACAGCAGATGTATTACGTCCCTTTGAGTCTATCCTTGGGTTCTTAATAAATGCGTAATAAGACCTGTAGATAAGTGCGTATGCATCGAGAAGGAAAAGTCTGTTTTTATTCATACAATTTTTTACTTTTACAATTGTAACCATGGAACCTATGATATTTATGTTACTTGTATCATAATTTACTAAAAATAAATTTTAGTGGATGTAAAGTTACGAATATTTGTTGCTAAGCGGAGAATTATTTTTAATTTTGTGGGTTATTATAGAAACAGTGATGGATCAAAGTTCGGTCATAAAAGATTTTCTTCAGGAAGAACTGCTCCTTTTTGATGACTATTTACGCAAATCAGTAATAAGCAATAATCCCCGCATTACTGAGATGATTAATTTTATTTTTAGAACTAATGGCAAACAATTAAGGCCAACATTGGTCCTATTATCGGCAAAAGCATGCGGGCATATTATTCCCGAGACTTACCACGGTGCAGTAACGGTAGAATTGCTTCATACAGCCACTCTTATTCATGATGACGTGATTGACAGGTCTGAGATCAGGAGGGGAAAACAATCAGTTAACGCAGTATACGATAACACAAAGGCTGTTTTAGCAGGCGATTATCTCTTATCTGCTGCACTGGCCGAAAGCGTGAAGACAAGGAATCTTGATATAATCAGAATTATTTCTGAGATGGGGAAGAGTCTTTCAGAAGGAGAGCTGGAACAATTTTCACTCGCAAGTGAGATTATCATAGATGAAAAGGCTTACTTTAAAGTTATTGATAAAAAAACCGCTTCACTGATGAGTGTATGCACTACCATTGGTGCTATAACGGGTGGAGCGGACGCCGATACCGTTGAAAAGTTCAGCATGCTGGGAAGATTTTTTGGTTTAGCTTTCCAGATAAGAGACGATATTTTCGATTATTATAAGGCTGATGTAGGAAAGCCTACAGGCAATGATATTAGGGAAGGAAAAATTACCCTTCCTCTTATTTATGCTTTGCAAAACGCCCCTTCAGAGTTGGTAGAGGAGATGATGCAAATTATTCATTCCAGAGATTATTCAGATGATAATATTGAGCTGTTGTTACAGTTTGCAAAAGAACAGCATGGAATTGAATATGCTACAAAAATAATGAATGATTTTTTGACTAAAGCTGAGAGTATGATTTCAGATCTTACCGCAGTCAGTAGTGAAATACAGTTTCTGTTACATCTCTTTCTCTCTTATTTAAGAGACCGGGCCAATTAAAAAGAGGGTAAATTACATTGTGAATTTACCCTCTCATCATTAACACTCATGCCTGAGAACATAGTTTAATATACAATTTTTAAGGCTTTTTCTCTATTCTGATACAGCCTCTTTCATTTTTGTTCTCTTTTTTTACTTGATATCTATCAGTTTCGACTTGGAAACTTTCTCTTCTTTCACAGTAGGAATTTCTACAGTTAATACACCATTTTCTACCTTTGCAGAGATCTTATCTTTCTCAATGTTATCTGGTAAGATCATGGTTCTCTGGAACTGGGTATATGAAAATTCACGCCTGAGATAAACACCTTTTTCATCTTTATTTTCATGTTCGATTTTCTTTTCGAAAGAGATTACCAGGTTATTGTTTTCGTCAATTCTAACCAAACAATCTTCTTTCGTCATCCCAGGAGCAGCAACCTCTACTGTGAATCCTTTGTTGTTCTGCTGAATATTGATAGCAGGAACAGATTTGCTGCTGTTTTCCATCCATTCATTACCGAAAAAATCATTGAAAACACTCGGTAACCAGTTGCCGGTACGTCTGATAATTGCCATAATTTTGTCCTTTCTTTTGTTTATGTTTAAATTTATTTTTTTCTAAAAATTAAACCATTTCTCTTTTATCATATTTAGACTAACGAAATAGTTTTAGTTACACTATTGAAAGTGCAAAAGATATGCCGATACAGAATTAGACCTTTTATAACTCAAAAAGTGACAAAATGGCTTGATGTGCTCGAAAAACTCTATAAATATGAGAATTAAGGCGACAAAGTGGCAGGGTGGGGGGTGACTTATCAATTATGCTATGGTCATAAAAAAGAAAGGCGGACAAGAAATTCCGCCTTTCCAATGATTATGTATATCTGGATCAATATTCAAAGACTGTTTTTTCAGCAATCTCAGAGGTATTACTAATGGGAATAAGTGTGAAACCCCATTTGTAATCCCTGTTTGCAGGAATGCTGTACTCGGAAAGGGGGCGGGCTCCCCAGCTGTTGTATCCTGCAACGCCCTGCTGTTTCATATCTATACATACTTCTACAAAGTTCCGAGGAACAATATCGTTAATATGTGTCTGCCTTGGCCTGTTGTTTTTTGCTTCTTCCTCAGAACGTGATGCAATCTCTTCGCTGCTTAAATTATTCCACTGATAGGGACGGTGTACAGCCTCTTCGGAGTCGAAGTCTTCAATGCTGTTACGCAATGCATTAAAACCGATTGTACTATCGGCTACAACAAGTAACCCTTTCTTTTGGTTAGTAAAAGCTGCCCATCGGGTATCGGTTCTGTGCCCGTTTTCCTGGGGACGTACGTAAGGGTAGTACATCTCTTCCACAGTAGTTTTATAGAGACCTACTTTTGAACCAGACGCCCTGTCGATATAATTTTCGCCCGGGCCTTTCCCGAAATATTCCACGTTGTTCATAGATGTTGGTAAGCGGAAACGAATGCCTATTCTAGGGACGGTAAGCGATGATGAAGCTTTGCGAGCTGCTGATGCTTCAGGAGAAAAGGTTGCTGTAAGAGTAGCTTCTGATGCTGCAATCTGCTTCTCTTCCCTCTCTGCGGAGAAAAACTCTATACCAATTTTCATTATTCCGGACGGGTAAATTGTGTATTTCACCGTGTAAAGGTTACCGGCAGCAAGCAGGTAAGTGGTCTCAAGCACTGCATTATTTCCTTCGGAATAGGCTTTCGCATCAGTTACGTTGAAGTTTTTGCTCGATTGTTTCCATATTTGCAGGCGGTTTGGTGCACCGTTTCCGTAGTCGTTATCATTTGGACCACGCCAGAAGTTGGGTTGAATACCAAAACCCTTATCAAAATATTCAATTCCCTTTACTTTATAGGAGGTAGCTACTCCGGTTTTCATGTCAAATACAAAATTTACTACAGGAGATGATACTACTACTTTGTCTTTTGAATTATTTATTTTCAGAGAAGGCCCTTTTGGTTTATCGACATAAATCTGCTTCGATGCTGTTAACGGCAACTTGAATTGTTCAATTGCAACTAGATGATTTGCAGGAATAAGAGGTGTTTCTATTTTTTGAATTACCTCGAAGTTGATAAAGTATTCTCTGCCTGCTTTAGGCTGCAGGTTGCCTACTGGGACAGAAACTTCAGTACTCGTTTGAGGCTGCAGGGAAATCTGAAGTATTCCATCAGATAATATATTACCATTTTCAGTAATATTGAATTTGAATACGTAGTTATCGGTATCTGAAAAATATTGACGGTTGATAATCCTGAAAATTCCTTTGGTAAGATCAATTGCTTCAAAAGCAAAATTCTGATGAACATATTTTACTTCGGCCATAGAGGGGTGGGGGGTACGATCTGGATTCACCAATCCGTTGCAGAGAAAGTTACCGTCACTAGGCATATCAACACCGTAATCTCCGCCATATTTGTAATAATGGCGCCCGTTTTCGTCATAGGCCTCCATTCCTTGATCTACCCAATCCCATATGTAACCTCCCTGTAGATTGGGATATTTGTATATAGCCTCCCACTGTATATCAAGATTTCCGTTTGAGTTCCCCATTGCGTGTGAATATTCCGAGGGGATAACAGGACGGTCACTACCTTTTCTTCCTATTTCGTGGAGCCATGCCGCACTTGGGTATTGAGGTACATACATATCCGTATTAAAGTCCCATAGTCCCCGTTCGTAGTTTACAGGACGGTTCATAAAATTACGTTCCTGGTCTTTTAGGTATTTGTAGGTATGAAAAAAATTTATTCCGTTACCGGCTTCATTGCCTAATGACCATATGGTTACCGACGGATGATTTTTATTTCGTTCAAACATATTTACTGTCCTGTCCATGTGAGCCTGCTCCCATTCAGGATGTTTTGCAAGTGAGCGCTGGCCGTAATAAAGCCCGTGCGATTCAATATTTGCCTCATCATACACATACAGTCCATATTCACTGCAAAGTTCATAAAACCGGCGCGATTGGGGGTAATGTGAAAGACGTACAGTGTTGATGTTATGTTGTTTCATCAGCGTGAAATCCTTTTTCATCAGCTCTTCAGTGACATAGTGCCCAGTTTTTGGATTTGTCTCATGAATATTTACCCCTTTGAGTTTAATAGGCTGACCGTTTACAAGGAACAGCCTGTCGATTCTGTCACCCGTTTTAACTGTTTTTATCTCTATTCGGCGAAAGCCGACAGGGTAGGGGACTACCTCGCCTGAAGGCTCTCCCTCTTTTTTCACTGTGATAAGCAGTTTATAAAGGTTAGGATGTTCAGATGTCCATGTATCAACATCAGCCAGTTTAGCTGTGAAGGATATGGCATTTTCACCGTTGCTATGGATGCTGATGGGCTTAATATCTGATGCAACAATTTTTCCAGATGCATCTAGCAGCTCATAAGATACCTCAGCAAATGATGCACCTGAATTGTAGTTGCTTATTGTCGTCTCCAGCTCAAATATGCCATTTTTATAGCTATCGTCAAGAGTTGATTTAATTCTGAAGTCGCGGAGAGAAGTTTTGGGTTGCGACCATAGAAATACATCCCTTTCTATACCGCTCATACGCCAGAAGTCCTGGCATTCTAGGTAAGATCCTGTACTCCAGCGGAATAATTTCAGAACAATCGTGTTTTTTCCCGGTTTTACATACTTGTTTATTCTGAATTCGGCGGCTGTTTTAGAATCTTCGCTATATCCCACTTCTTTACCATTGATATAGACATATACGCCCGATTTTGCCCCATCTAAGCTAAGAAAAATTTCCCGGTCGCTCCAGCTTTCAGGTATATCAATCTCACGGCGATATACGCCAACGGGATTATCTTCGGGGAGGTAGGGTTGTTCAATCTTCGGATAACGTGTTTTCGGGTCACGCTCTACGAACTCATAAGGGTGATTAACGTAAATAGCCGTTCCAAATCCCTGCATCTCCCAGTTCCCCGGGACTCTGATCTCTTTCCAGCCGTCAAGCGAGACAGTTGAATCTGTAACATTTTCAGGGAGCTGTTTGTAAGAATCTACAAAATAAAAATCCCATGTCCCGTTTAGAGATTTGTAATATTTACTTTCTTCGAAACGTGTTTTTAACGCATCGGATTTATTGTCGTACGTCATAAATTGCGTACGTGGATGTTCCTTGTTTACTTTAACAACATTAACATCCTGCCAATAGGGTAGTTTACGCAAATCGGAAATAACTCTGTATTCCTGTGCCGGTAATTGGAAAACAGATGAAATGCCGATAACTGCAGTCATCATTAAAAATTTGATTTTCATCTTATTGCTGTTTATAATATATTTGATTTCAATTTGTTTATATTTTAGACAGTAATACATCCGATAATCGGCTTGCACCAATACGGAAATGGTTTTTGTTGCACCATTCTTCACCCAGAACATCTTTCACTATGGTGTAATATTTTACAGCATCTTCAACAGTAGCTACTCCTCCCGATACTTTAATTCCGATCATACGTTTTGTTTTGAAATAATATGATTTTATTGCTTGGCACATTACATATACTGCTTCCGGTGTTGCGCCCGGGTAACCCTTACCTGTAGATGTCTTTAGGAAATCGGCTCCTGAATAGAGTGAGAGGATAGAGGCTTTGTGAATCTTTTCTGCTGTTTTCAATGCACCTGTTTCAAGTATTACTTTCAATGGAGCATTTCGACAAGCCTCTTTTATCTCTGAAATTTCTTCACACAACTCTTCATAATACTCCTCAAGAAAAAGTCCTACATTGAAAACAATATCTATTTCGTCTGCTCCATCGGCGATAGCAAGTGCAGTTTCGGCTACTTTCACCTCTGTGAAGGTTTGTGATGAAGGGAAGCCTCCCGACACACATGCTATTTTAACATTTGCTGTAAGCGCTTCCTTTACTATCTCCACAAAGTTAGGATATACGCAGATTGCAGCCACATTATCCACTTCGGGATTGGTACCATCGAAGGTATTTACCTGTTCTGTAAATTTCCAAACAGACTCTTTTGTATCTGTTGTGTTTAGGGTAGTAAGGTCTATGCAACCATAAAGCTTTTTATATACTTTCTGATTATTGTTCTCATTAAATTTTTCAGCGATTATTCCTGCTGTTTTTTCAGCTACTTCTTTATCCGTTAATTTGAACGGATGGTTACTTATTGCTTTGCTATATTTATCTGTTTCCATTTTCAGATTGGTTTAATAAGTTATAAAATAGGATTATGGTTCTAATTTCTTGTTATTTAGTTTACTGTTATTCTTGTGCCTTGATGAATCTCTTACAGTTTTTTTTATGATATTTTTTTTCAATGCATCTTCAAGGTCCACACCTGTCTGGTTTGCCATACAGATAAGTACCCATAATATATCAGCCATTTCATCAGCGATGTTCTTTGACAAGTCTGAATCTTTGAATGACTGATCGCCGTATGTTCTTGATATGATTCGTGCCAGTTCGCCTACCTCTTCGGTAAGTATAGCCATATTTGTAAGTTCGCTAAAATAGCGTACGCCAAAGCTATTAATCCAGTTATCTACCTGTTGTTGAGCTTCATTGATTGTCATTTTTATATTATTTTGCGCAGTATTTATTATCAGACATACAAACTTTATCAAGTTTGTATAATATTTGGAGCCGGATAAATTTATTCTTTTTGTTTTGAATCAATTAAAATTGTTACTGGCCCGTCATTGATAAGATGCACTTGCATATTGGCGCCGAACTCTCCTGTTTTTATCGGTTTCCCGAATGTATATATTAACCGTTCACAGAATTCTACATATAAAGGAATGGCAATATCAGGTTTTGCCGCACGAATGTATGACGGACGATTTCCTTTTTTGGTACTTGCGTGCAGCGTGAATTGTGAAACAACAAGGATATCACCATCAATATCCAGTACCGATTTATTCATCACTCCGTTTTCATCGTCAAATATACGCAAATTAACTGTTTTTTTGCACAAAAAATCAATATCTTCCGATGTGTCGGAATCTTCGATACCCACCAATAGCATCAGACCGTTTTTTATCGTGCTTTTTACCTTTCCGTTTATGTGTACTGATGCTTGTGATACACGCTGGATGAGAATTCTCATAAATATTATATCTTGTCTGAAATTTTATGAATTGAAGAGTGGAGATTCGATAAAATTATTTTTTGTTGCTTTCTGCAATCCATTTCAATATTTTATTGCCTTTGCTGTTGCCAATAAGTTTTTTTATTTCCTCTTCGTTCGATTCTTTAATTCTTTTTATACTTTTAAAATGAGAGAGAAGCTTTTTCTTTGTTTCGGGTCCAATCCCATTTACATTATCTAATTCTGAAATAATTTGCGATTTACTTCTTTTTTGACGATGAAAGGTAATCCCGAAACGATGTGCTTCATCACGCAAGTGCTGAATAATTTTTAACGTTTCGGAATTTTTGTCAATATATAGTGGAACTGGGTCATAAGGGAAATATATCTCTTCAAGGCGCTTTGCTATGCCGATAATTGCTATTTTACCGTAAAGCCCATTTTTCTGAAGAGATTCAACAGCAGCGTTTAGTTGTCCTTTACCTCCGTCAATCACAATGAGTTGGGGTAGGGGGGAGCCTTCGTTAAGCGCGCGAGAGTAGCG
>NZ_DIQL01000001.1:18523-35519 GCF_002427225.1 Proteiniphilum sp. UBA5463
CCTTTTTTGAACACCACACATGCTGCAACCGGATTTGTTCCCTGTATATTGGAATTGTCAAAACATTCTATATGCCACGGCATCTCTTTTAACTGCAAATCTTTTTGCAGGGTTTTCAGGATTCTTGTAGTCCGCTGTTCCGGGTTTAGCATTTCTGCTTTTTTCAATTTATCTATTTTGAATTGTTTTACGTTCTTCTCAGAAAGAGAGAGGAGTTTACGCTTATCGCCACGCTGTGGAATGGTGAACTCTACATCCGATAATTTCAGATCCGGGATAAACGGAACAATAATCTCTTTCGATTTGCTTCCGAAACGATCACGCATCTCAATAATTCCCATACTTAGCAATTCCTGAGCACTTTCATCGAGTTTCTTTTTATATTCAAAGGTATATGCTTGGTTTACTGAGCCATTAACAACATGAAGATAGTTAATGTATGCAGAGTTTTCATCCTCTTCAATTGAGAATACATCAAGATTATAGTTTGTATTGCTGACTACTTGAGATTTCTCTCTGAAGTTCTGAATAAGCACCAATTTTTCTTTCAACTCGTGAGCCTCTTCGAAACGCAATTCATTTGCAAGCAGCTGCATCTTCTCCTGAACCTGTTTTTCAATAATTGCAACATTTCC
Organism: Proteiniphilum sp. UBA5463; assembly: GCF_002427225.1. Classification (NCBI taxonomy): domain Bacteria; kingdom Pseudomonadati; phylum Bacteroidota; class Bacteroidia; order Bacteroidales; family Dysgonomonadaceae; genus Proteiniphilum; species Proteiniphilum sp. UBA5463. The sequence continues at coordinate 19,159 of NZ_DIQL01000001.1, forward strand.
TTTTAATATTTCAATAATTTCCTCAATATTCTTATTATATTCTTCAAGTGTCTGTAACCCTTCGCATGGGCCGTTGCATCTTTTAATATGATATTCGAGGCAAACTTTGAATTTTCCCTCAATAATATTTTCAGGAGTAAGATTGAGTCTGCATGTACGTATTTTATAGACTTTTCTGAAAATTTCTAAAAGGGTATTTACAGATTGAACTGAGGTATAAGGCCCAAAATATCTTGATCCGTCTTTCACAATATTTCTTGTTTTGTAAACTCTCGGGAAAAATTCATTTTTTACTACAATATAAGGGTAGGTTTTGTCATCCTTTAGCATCACGTTGTAACGTGGCTTTAGTTGTTTTATAAGATTATTTTCAAGTAGGAAGGTGTCTTCTTCGGTGTTTACAACTATATATTTTATTTTTCTGATATTTCTTACAAGAATTCTGGTTTTAGGATGTTCATGATTTTTGTTGAAATAAGATGACACTCTTTTTTTCAGATCTTTTGCCTTGCCAACATATATAACTGTGCCTTTCTCATCTATAAACTGATAACAGCCCGGAAGATGAGGAATTACGGCAAGTGTATTTTTTATCTCTTCTGACATTTTAGCAAGTAGCAATTGCTGCAAAATTACAAAACTGAATTTTTCAAAAAATCTTTTTCGGGTTAAAATTTAAATTTTTAATTACCATCGGTAGATATTGCTTTTTATAAGCATTATAAATTTTATTGGTTTTTTTGTTGACCTGTTATTTGATCTACTCACTAATTTAAGCTGATGATTATTCGTTGAATTTAAGAAGTGAACTAACTTCCACCTCTTCAGGGAAATGCTTCCTGCCTTTAAGTTCTACTAATTCTATAAGAAAATTAATAAAGATTTTTTTCACCCCAAGTTTTTTTACAAGATTATATGCTGCAGCCATTGTCCCTCCTGTGGCTAGTAAATCATCATGCAGCAGGACTACATCGTTTTTTGTTAATGCGTCTTCATGGATTTGTATTGCGCCATTTCCATACTCTTTTGTGTAGGTTTCCTCTATAACTTTATATGGAAGTTTTCCAGGTTTCCTTATTGGCACAAATCCAGCTCCAAGTCTTACAGCTAATGCGGGGCCCAAAAAGAATCCCCTTGATTCAATACCTACTACTTTTGTTATACCTCTATCCTTGTACTGCTCATACAAAAGGTCTGTTAACTCTTTCAAGTGAGTTGGTGATTGGAATAGCGTTGTGATATCTTTAAACTGAATTCCAGGAATTGGGAAGTCCGGAATATTTCTAACAGCTGATGTAAGTGTCTCTATGCTCATTTTTAATATATTTTATTTTGATTTTTCACTGTTCCACGTGGAACATTTACGGTTTTATCGTCCTAAGAGGACAAGCAGCACAGAAATGTCATTGGGGGAGACCCCCGGTATTCTACTTGCCTGTGCAATGGTTCCCGGGTTTATTTTTGTAAGTTTTTGCCTTGCCTCGGTAGATAACGACTGTATTTCAGTATAGTTGAACTTGTCTTTGATACGGATCTCCTCCAAACGGGTTATTTTGTCTGCCATTATCTGTTCCCGTTTAATGTAGCCGCTATATTTTATTTCGATATTAGCACATTCAATTATTTCTTCCTTCCGGTCAGCAATCGTGTCAAGGGTTTCTTTAAGAGGAGTCACATTGTCAGACATCAATGACAAGTCGATATGAGGACGTGTGAGCAGGTCTATCAGCTTCACGCCATGCTTTAGCGGAGTTGTACCGATATGCTCCAGGAATGGGTTTATCCTTTGTGGTTTGATTGAAAAGTTTTTTACAAAATCTATTATTTTTCTCACTTCTTCCTCTTTTGCTTTCAATAGGTGCATTCTGCTTTCCGAGGCTAGCCCTAAGTTATATGATTTTTCTGTGAGCCTTTCGTCTGCGTTGTCCTGGCGAAGGAGAATGCGATACTCAGCGCGTGAAGTGAACATTCTGTAGGGTTCATCCACACCTTTTGTTATCAGGTCGTCAATAAGTACGCCTACATATGCTTCGTCTCTTCTCAGTGTAAATGGATTTCCTCCATGGCAATTTATATGAGCGTTTATCCCTGCTATCAGCCCCTGTCCGGCTGCTTCTTCATAGCCGGTTGTACCGTTGATCTGCCCCGCGAAAAAGAGATTTTTCACTAATTTTGTCTCAAGCGTAGGGTACAGTTGAGTAGGGTCAAAAAAGTCGTACTCTATGGCATATCCCGGGCGATAAATATGAACATTCCTAAATGCCGGAACAAGTTTCAAAGCTTTCAGCTGTGTTTGAAGGGGCAGGGAAGAGGAGAAACCATTGAGATAATATTCGTGAGTAGTTTCTCCCTCGGGCTCAAGGAACAGCTGATGACTGGTTTTTTCGGAGAAAGTAACAATTTTTGTTTCAATACTCGGGCAATAGCGGGGTCCGATACTCTGTATTTGTCCATTATAAAGAGGAGAGTCGTTCAATCCTTCTCTAATTGCTTCATGTACTTTTTCCGATGTATATGTTATCCAGCAACTGAGCTGCTTCAGCTCCCGCTTTACATTGGGTAAATATGAGAATTTGTGAAAACTATCATCATCCCCTTTCTGTTCTTCCATAAGAGAAAAATCAACAGAACGGGCATCTATGCGTACAGGTGTACCCGTCTTCATCCTGTCGGTTTTAAACCCTTTTTCGCATAGCTGCTCTGTCATGCCGAGAGAGGCTGGCTCAGCAATACGGCCTCCGCCAATCTGTACTTTGCCGATATGTATTAATCCGTTCAGGAATGTTCCGTTGGTTAGAATAACTGCTTTCGCCAAAAATTCTACTCCCATGCGGGTTTTAACACCGGTAACTATTGACCTGTCAAATGTCAGTTCGGTTACCATATCCTGCCACATATCAAGGTTTGGTGTGTTTTCAATTATTTCACGCCAGTTTTCGATGAATTTCATACGGTCGCTTTGTACACGCGGGCTCCACATGGCAGGTCCTTTCGATCTGTTTAGCATACGGAATTGAATAGCGGTTTTGTCGCTTACAATACCCATCTGCCCACCCATAGCATCAATCTCGCGCACAATCTGCCCCTTTGCAATGCCGCCTACAGCGGGATTACAGCTCATTTGGGCGATCTTGTTCATATCCATTGTGATAAGCAGTACCTTAGAGCCCAGGTTGGCCGCTGCTGTAGCAGCTTCGCATCCGGCATGCCCGGCACCAACAACAATTATATCGTACTTAAAGTTCATCTTGTAATATAAATATTCTATTTCTGCCCTCTGATAAGTAAATGAATTTACTCTGCACCTGTTTTATAAAGCAGTACCTTTTATGCTTATGCAAAGATACTAAAAAAGAAAAAGTTAAGAATATTCTAACTGTTAATTACAGGTAAGGTTGTTTTAAGCGTCACTAAGCCAATTGTATATGGAGGCAGACCGATAGTTGGCCGCTATAATCTCTATTGTAATTGCCACTAAACGTGTGGTTTGTGTGGGTTGCCCGTAAATTTCAATTTTCCCCCGGTAGTGAAATCACTGTCCATAATGTCCGTATAAGCCTTCTTATCAAACTTGGTATAAAAAAGTTTTCAGTATTATGTTATATGGAATATTAATGCTTCGTTAAAACTTCATTTATAATACTGACAGTCAACAATTTATGCCAGATCCCCAAAAAGTGCCATACTCTATTGATATTCAGAGAACTATAAGAACTGTTTTAAAAAAATTACCGAAGTATTGGAATATAAAGTGACTAGTATAATAAGTTTTGTTTATTCAAATGTATGTTTCCAAAAGTATATTGTATTCCCTAATGTAAATATTTAATATTTATACAGATAATAGTTTCAGAGCATCGTTTTCAGCTGCACGCATCAATCTGGCATCGGTGGCTGACTTGTCGTCAATCCCACATAAATGTAATACTCCGTGTATAATAACACGGTGCAGTTCCTCTGTATATTCAGTACAATACTTTTGTGAATTGGAATTCACTGTATCGAGACTGATAAAGATATCTCCCGATATTATATCACCTTCGGAGTAGTCGAAAGTGATAATATCTGTATAATAGTCGTGATTCAGGTAGTGAAGGTTAATCTCCAGTATTTTCTCATCGTCACAGAAAATATAAGAGATATCTCCCACATTTTTACCATAATTTTTCGCAACGGTTCTTATCCAGTTTGCAGTTTCTCTATTTTTTATTGCAGGAAAATCAACATTTTCCACATGAAAAGTAACAGCCATATATTTAACATTTATTTACTTTGAGAATTGCCTTATTTCAACCGAAAAAGAGATAGGCCACGAAAATGGCCGCAATTACACCGGTCAAATCAGCCAAAAGCGCGCAGGGAACGGTGTAGCGTGAATTCTTGATGTTCACTGCACCATAGTAAACGGCAACAATATAGAAGGTGGTGTCGGTTGCTCCTTGGAGTACGCTCGATAGTCTCCCGGTGAAAGAATCGGCGCCAAACGTTTTCATTGCATCAATCATCATCCCTCGTGCTCCGCTACCGCTTAACGGTTTCATCAGAGCCGTGGGCATACTATCCACCCAGCGTGTATCGGTGCCCGTCAACGCCACAAGGTTTCGCAGTCCATCCATCAAAAAATCCATCGCTCCTGAAGCGCGGAAAACACCTATACCCACCAAAATGGCAATGAGGTATGGTATGATGGAGACAGCGGTTTTAAATCCATCTTTTGCACCGTCAATAAAGGCATCGAAGATATTGATTTTTCTTTTCAATGCCTTTACAATAAAAAGCACTATAATGGTAAACAGAATGATGTTTGCTGCCAGGCTGGAGACAATATTGATTTTTTCCTGCGGCATTGATTGAAATATCAGTACGGTTCCAGTAATAATTCCCAACATTACAAGTATAAAGCTTATTATCGCTTTGCTGAAAATATTGATTCCTTGCTTAAGGCAGACGGCAATCATGCCGGCAAGAGTAGCAGCAAATGTGGTAATCATTATGGGAATAAACACATCGGCAGGGTTAACAGCTCCCAGCTGAGCGCGGTACACCATGATGGTGACCGGAATAAGCGTCAGTCCCGATGCATTTAACACAAGAAACATAATCATGGGGTTTGATGCCTCCTCTTTGTTTAGGTTGATTTCTTGCAACTCCTGCATCGCTTTCAATCCAAAAGGTGTGGCTGCGTTGTCGAGTCCAAGCATGTTTGCCGATATATTCATCAGAATGGATCCTGATGCCGGGTGATTCTTTGGAATGTCGGGAAAGAGTTTCGAAAAAAGTGGTGCAACTGCCTTTGAGAACAATTCAACCATTCCTCCGCGTTCGCCTATTTTCATCACGCCAAGCCATAGAGCCAGCACACCCGTAAGTCCCAGCGAGATCTCAAAACCGGTTTTAGCTGAATCGTAGGTGGAATTCATGATTTCGTTAAACACATATATATCTCCGAAAAAGACAAGCTTAACTGTCGCTACTATAAAAGCGACCAAAAAAAATGCAATCCAAATGTAATTCAATACCATACTATTCGAGACTATGCTAGGATCATCAATTAAACGGATCTCTGACCAGAAATCTGTCAAAGATACAATTTAAGCCTTTTAATTAAAAGGAATTGATTTATTTTCTATCTTTATAATTCTGAGGAACCGGATTTACACGACATCCATTTGATTAAATCATACCCGGCAAAGTCCGACCGTAACCATTTAGAATATCATACCCGGCAAAGGCTTCTTATTTGCCTGGCACTAACCGGAAAGGTAGATTTGGTTACAGTCATTAATCACACAATCAGTAAGTTGAAGTATTATAAATATATATATCGTATGCAATGGAAAGATTTTTTATATTTCCGGAGTGGTTCAAAAATTGCGGTAATTCTTTTGTTGATTCTTATCGTGTTAACTTTAATATTGAATAGCCTGCTTCGCTATAGGAACTCATCCGGGTTTATTGTTGAGCAAAATGACTCATTGATAAGAGAGTTTGAAGAATTCCGTAACAAATTGAAGGAGCATGAGGAGGATTATTTTAATATCGGAACGGAAAATGATTCAGCTGAAATTTTTTCAGGAAGGGATAATTTTTTAAAAGAACCCACAGTACCGAGGGATGAATCGCCTGGAGACCGTAAATCTTATTCAAGATCGGAAAAACTGTCAGAAGGCCAAATGATCATTTTAAACAATTCTGATACAGTTGATTGGAAAAAGATACCTGGTATAGGCAGTATCTACGCCTCCCGTATTGTTAAATACCGTGATCTGCTGGGTGGCTTCGCAAGGGTTGAGCAGCTTTTGGAGGTTTATGGCATTGACAACGAGCTGTACTCTAGCATAATACCATATATTTATATTGAAACGAATACCAATTTACGCAAAGTTCAGGTCAATAAGTCTGAATTCAGGGAGATGTTGCGGCATCCATACCTTAATTACAAACAGGTTCAGGCCATCATCAACTTGCGCAGACGAAAAGGAGATATTGTTTCCATCAACGAGCTTTCTATGCTCGATGAGTTCACCACAGACGATATCTACCGTCTTGAGCCCTACCTTGAGTTTTAATCGTATTAAAAAAGATCAAAAATATTTTTTCAAGATTGATGAAACGGAGGAGTAGTATCCGCTACCGAACAGGTTTAAATGTACAAGCAGGTAATATAATTGGTATAGATCAATTTGTTGATGATAGTTTTCGGTTTTAGGGATGATTTCGTGATATGCGTTGTAAAATTCGGTCCCGAAACCACCGAAGAGGCCGCTCATGGCAATATCTACCATGGAATGGCCATAATAGACAGCAGGATCGATAAGGCAGGGGACACCATTGGTTGAAATGAGGTAATTTCCTCCCCATAGATCTCCATGTAAAAGAGAGGGTTTCACATCGCCAAATATTTCTTGAAACAGAGGGATAACATCTTTTTCTTTTGGTATGATATTCTGCTGTATCAATCCGGCTTTAAGCGCCGACTGAAGCTGAGGGAGTATACGTTCGAACCAATAAAATTCCGCCCAGCCGGCATGGGTGTTATTCCGTTGTGGAAGACTCCCAATAAAATTATCTGTACTGAATCCGAAATCCTTCTGTGAGCAGTGGTGTAATTCGGCCAGCACTTCTCCAAAACGAATATAGTCAGACATATCGGGGCGTTTACTTTCAATAAAGTCCATCAAGAGAAAGGCTTTCCCCTCTATGGTATCTGCGAGATGCACATGAGGGACAGCTATGGTTTTTGTCTGTTCAATGGTTTGCAGTCCTTTTTGTTCCGCGTGGAACATCTCCAAAGCACAAAGGTTTGAATTTACCTTCAGAAAATATTTCCGGGCTTCAGACTCAATAAGGTAGGCAGAAGATATATCTCCTCCCGATACTGGTTTCGTGGAGATAATTTTTTCTGAAATTCTTGTAGAAATATAAGAGAGGAGTTTAAACATCTTTTTATTGCAGTTAAAAAAGACTCTTCATAACTAGCAAGATTATTAAGGTCTATTTTAACTATTATTCAGTTGACAATGCTTCGATATTCTCTTTTAGCAGGGCTATTTTACTTTCGGCATCCGCCTGTTTTCTGCGCTCGTTTTCCACTATCTCCGGTTTCGCGTTCAGGACGAACCGTTCGTTGCCAAGTTTTTTTAATACCGACTGTAAAAATCCCTCTGTATAGGCCAGCTCTGCTTTCATCTTACTGAGTTCGGCTTCCACATCCATCTTATCAGCAAGGGGAACGCTGTATTCCGTTGTTCCTACAAGGAATCCCGAGTCGCCAGGCTGTTTCTCGATGGCCGCAGAGATGCTTGACAAGTTGCACATCTTTAGTATAATACTGTTGTATTTACTGTTATGGCTACCAATAACCTGTAACTGAAGCTCATCCCTGTTTGGAATACTCTTTTCCAACCGTATGGTTCGCACTCCGGCAACCACCTGTTTCATCTCTTCGAACCCGTCAATCAGAGTTTTATCTATTGTCTTTTCTTTAGGTTGCAGAGCAGTCATTATGCTCTCTCCTGTCTCTCTTGTGTACAGTGCCTGCCACAACTCTTCGGTAATGAATGGCATAAAAGGATGCAACAGTCGCAGCAAGGCATCGAAATATTTTAGCGTTGCCCTATATGTATCAGCATCCAGAGGCTGCTGATATGCCGGTTTTATTATCTCCAGGTACCAGCCTGAGAATTCATCCCAGAAAAGCTTATATAGAAGCATTAATGCTTCGGAAAGCCGGTATTTAGAGAAGAGGTCGTCAATCTCCGAAATAGTCTCCGATAATTTCACCTGAAACCATTCTACAGCTATTTTAGACGATTCAGGCTGGGTGATATTCTTGTCAATTTCCCATCCTTTTACAAGACGAAACGCGTTCCATATCTTGTTATTGAAATTACGCCCCTGTTCACAGAGTGTTTCATCGAAGAGGAGATCATTTCCGGCAGCTGAAGAGAGTAACATTCCCATGCGTACGCCGTCGGCACCATATTTATCCATCAGCTCAACAGGATCGGGTGAGTTGCCTAACTGTTTCGACATCTTCCTTCCCTGTTTATCACGCACGATCCCCGTGAAATAAACATTCCGAAAACATGGTTCCTGACGGTACTCATATCCCGACATGATCATCCTGGCAACCCAGAAGAAGATGATATCGGGCCCGGTAACAAGGTCGCTGGTGGGATAGTAATAACTGATATCCTTGTTTCCGGGTCTGTTTATGCCGTCGAAAACTGATATAGGCCACAGCCATGATGAGAACCAGGTGTCCAAGACATCTTCATCCTGTTTCAGGTCGTCGATGGTGATATCATAATCAACCTGTTGGCGTGCCTTTTCCAAAGCCTCTTCTTTGCTCATAGCTACCACATACCCCCCTTTCGGCAGGAAATAGGCAGGAATTTGATGACCCCACCACAGCTGACGGCTTATGCACCAGTCCTTTATGTTTTCCATCCAGTGGCGGTAGGTGTTTTTATATTTTTCGGGATAGAATCTGATAGTGTCATTTTCAACCGCATCAGCAGCCGGTTTGACCAGTGGCCCCATTTTCAGGAACCACTGCATTGATAGCTTCGGTTCAATAATCTCATCGGTACGTTCCGAGAATCCAACCTTATTAGTGTAAGGCTCTGTTTTGTCGAGCAAGCCTGCTTTTTCCAAATCCTTCTCAATCTGCTTACGTACCTTGAAACGGTCCATTCCCTCATACTGCATTCCATTTTCATTGAGGGTACCATCGTGGTTAAAGATATCAATAGCCGGGAGGTTATATTTTTCTCCCAGTACATAGTCGTTTATATCGTGTGCAGGTGTTACTTTAAGACAGCCCGTACCGAACTCCACATCAACGTAATCATCTTCAATGACGGGAATAACCCTGTTGACAAGAGGGACTATCACTTTTTTCCCTTTCAAATAGGCATTCTTCGGGTCGTTGGGATTGATGCACATTGCCGTATCGCCCATGATGGTTTCAGGGCGTGTAGTAGCAACCACCGCGTAAGCGCCATCAGGATCACCATCAATCTTGTATCTTAAATAATAGAGTTTACCGCTTACCTCCCTATGGATCACCTCCTCGTCAGAAAGAGCCGTAAGGGCTTTGGGATCCCAGTTCACCATACGTACGCCCCGGTATATAAGTCCTTTTTCGTACAGGTCGCAAAATACACGCAGTACGCTTTCGGAACGAACATCATCCATGGTGAAAGCTGTTCTGTCCCAGTCGCATGAGGCCCCCAGTTTTTTCAGTTGCTCCAGAATAATCCCTCCGTGCTCGTGAGTCCATTCCCACGCGTGCTTAAGAAACTCTTTTCTGCCGAGGTCGGTTTTTTTTACTCCCCGCGATGCAAGCCTGTTCACCACTTTTGCCTCGGTGGCGATTGAAGCGTGATCAGTTCCCGGAACCCAGCAAGCGTTTTTTCCCTGCATACGTGCCCTGCGTACCAGCACATCCTGAATAGTGTTGTTAAGCATATGTCCCATGTGGAGTACTCCGGTTACGTTTGGCGGCGGTATGACAATGGTGAATGGTTCACGATGATCTGGTTCAGAATGGAACAATTTATTGTCCATCCAGTACTTATACCACTTCTCTTCTACTTCTGCAGGATTGTATTTGCTTGCAATCTCCATCTGATTACCTGAATTTATTTAAGGATTCCAAAACCGGAATCCAGAATCGTTTGATTATTGTATATAGAAAATGCAAAAATACAAAAAATGCACATCATTGCGCATTTTTTATAAATCGAACCGCTCCCGTTGTTACTATTCCTTATAGAGAAGATAGGGTTTTCTCTGCAGTTTGAACTTTACCACATCGCAAAACCATTTATCTTTTATCTCTTTGGCCGATTTGCCGGCAATGATATCCCGGCGGATATAGTCCACACCGGTTAACTTTTCGAAAAAGGGTGTGAAAAATTTTTCACCCATATTCAGATTGTTGTATGCATCTATTATGTAAGTAAGGTCGAAACCGCTTGCGATGATCTCCTCATCCGGCAGGTTGCGCAGATCCACCCCGTAGCATTTCTGGTTAAGTAACGGCGGGTTTTTTGCTCCAGGAACGGCTTGCGGGATAAATGAAAAATCAGACTCTTTATATTTCGGATGCCCGTATACCTCAAAAGGTTGGGGGGTGCCTCTGCCCAGGCTCATCACTGTACCTTCGAATAGACATGTGGATGGATAGAGGTATATAGAGTGAATATTTGGCAGATTGGGTGACGGGGCAATGGGCAATTCGTATCGTGTCTGGTGTGTGTAATTTTCGCAGGGCACAACGGTTAAGTCACACACCCTGTCTTCGGGAAGCCATTTCTCACCGTTGATCATCAACGCCAGTTCACCCAGTGTCATGCCATGCACAACCGGTATGGGAAGCCACCCTACACCCGATTTATGCTTCATGTCCAGAATGGGTCCGTCCACGTACATGCCGTTGGGATTGGGGCGATCGAGCACGATCATTTTTTTTCCGTGTTCCGCGCAGGCATCCATCATTCGTGCCATGCTGGCGTAGTAGGTATAGAAACGGAGTCCTACATCTTGCAGGTCGAACAACAACACATCAAACTGTTTTATTTTTTCTGCAGAAGGCTTTCCGCCACCGCTTCCATAAAGCGACCATATGGGAGTACCTGTTTTTTCATCTGTTGAACTGGCTACATGTTCACCTGCGTCGGCAGTTCCGCGAAAGCCATGTTCGGGAGAAAATATGCCCACCACATTGAACTTATATCTTATCAGCATATCCACAAGATGTTCATTGCCCGCCATTCCTGTCTGGTTGGTCATTACAGCTACACGCTTATCTTTCAAAAGGGGAAAATAGGCATCAGTTATTTCAGCACCTGTCTTCACAGTTGTTTTGTTTTGTGCGAATATACAAGTACAGAGAAGAAGGGCTGGCAAGAAAAAAAATTTGTTCATAAGATTATAAATTATGGTTCAAGGTAAAAATATTTTACTAATTTATCGATTTAATTATAACCTTACCTTGAGTCCCGTCCGATAAGTCTTTTTTCTTGAAAAATTTCACAAGATGAACATTGATATTCAATAAGTTGCAAACCAATAAAATTGGGTTTTGAGGTTTTAGGAGGGGACTCAACCTTATTATTACTAAATCGATAAGCTATTCCATTATGTAAATTATTCTTGTTTTATCATTACTCTGTTTCAGTATTCGAATATTTTTGGAGTTCATGCAGTTGATCAAACTCTTCTTCAAGCAATTGCAGTTCTTTTTTTATTTCCATAAGTTTGCCAACTGCTTCCACACGTTTTGCCTCATCATCTTTTTTCGACTTTAGAGTCTGGCGGGCACCTTCCAGCGTCAACCCCTTCTCTTTTACGAGATGATATACTATCTCCACCTGTTTCACATCTTCTTTGGTGTATTGGCGTGTTCCTCCGGTGGTTTTTTTAGGATTGATGTTGTCGAACTCCTTCTCCCAGAAACGCAGGAGTGATACGTTTACCGCGAAATGATCGGCTACCTCCTGAATGGAGTAGAAAAGTCGTTTGTCATCGAACCGGATCAGCTTTCTTCGTTTACCCATACTGATATTTCAGTTTAAAATCGCTAAGAAGTATATTTACAAATAGCTTATTGCTTTGAAAATATTCGCAATATAGTTCTCAAAAATAATATTATTCGGGTGCAAAGGCAAATTTTTATTGATTTTGGTGAATTAACCTGCTTGAGGGATTCATTTTTCTATAAAACCGTCATTGTATATATACAAGGCAACTATTCAAAAATTCTGATTCCAGAAAATTTCTATCTTCTCCATTTAGTTGATACTTAAATTTATTACTCTTCGCTTATACGTTTTGCAATATATATCATCGAGCTGGAGCATTCAGGTTGAAAAAGGGAGAATACAAATCCTGCTATGCCAATCGAAAAAGCCCTGATATACTTTACAACCACGGGGCTTCCTTTATATTTCTCACTTAGCAGAGAAATATAAAAAGCATCCAGAGGCATCCGGAATCTTTTTACGATTTTCATCCTGTGCCCTGCAAGCAGTTGCTCTACGGAAACCGGGGTAAAGTGCCATAGATGTCTGGGAGTATCATATGCAGCCCACATCTCTTTGTAAAATCTTGCATCATAAGAGTGGTGGTTAGGCAGTGCAAGCACCACTGTGCCATCGGGTGCGAGAATATCCTTTATCTTGTCGATGGTTTCGTTCGGTTTCTCCAGGTGTTCGAGTACATGCCAAAGAGTGATAATACTGAACGATACATCTTTCATTTCGAAAAAACTTTTCTCGTCCTTTACGTCTAATGCGAAATGGTTGATTGCCCATTCCCGTGCCTTTTTGTTTTTCTCAATGCCGGAGACTGCAAAACCATATTTTTCGGCAGCGTTCATAAAGTAGCCTGTTCCACAGCCTATATCAAGCAATGTCTTATCATAACCTTTAACAAATGATTCTGCCACTTTGACTTTTCTCTTTAGCATATGTTCCCTGAAAAGGTGATACAGCTTGTTAATCAGTCCTTTGTCTGAGTCGGAATGAGAGATATAGTCAGGTGAGTCGTAATATTTTCCGATAACATCTTCCGATGGGAAATTGTTTGTAAAGCGGAATCCGCACACCGTGCAATCACAAACAGGAAAAACCTCCTTGCTTGAGAAATGATCAACAGCATCAAAAATTTTTTTTAAATCCCCGCTGCCGCAAACTGGGCATCTTTCAATTGTTATTACTGACATATATCCTGATTAAATCATCCCAAAAGTACGATTATTCAGGTGAAAGGCAAACTTTTTTTCTTTATTCTCACTACAAATGTTTACTTTCTACAACAAATCACTTAATTCTACTATTCAAAAATCTGCTATTGTCTTCAATTAAGTGAATTACTGCTGTCTGGTTAAACATTAATCTATGTCTTACTAATTTATAATCCATTGATAATTAATATATCTATATTTGCCCATTTAGGAATATTCCAAGATTTAATTTCAAATCGAAAAGTTGGAAATGGAGTGTATTCCATTGTATAATAGATGTATATAACATTAGTTTCATTTTAAACCGGACAGTAGTGTAAGTGAATATAACGTGAACTTTAATATAAACGCTTTTTGCGATCCTGCTGTCTCAAATATCAATTTATTAAGTGTAACATAAACTATACCTGATATCTACGCTTAAAGTTTCAGTTATACAGTTTTTGAAGCCACTGAAATTGTTCCTTTGCTGAATTCTTTTATAAAACATCCCAGGATAATGGTGATACGGCGAATACCCTCTTTTGGAATTTTAAAGTTTTCTTCTGCAAGTTTTCGTCCTGTTATATTTGTTAGTTCGCTCTGTAATTTTTGATATAATTTTCTACTTTACTATGCAACCTCTTGTTAATCAGATTTCAGCAGTTTTTACTTAATAATTATGTGCTGTTTTATAAACAATTTCTTCCGTTAATTAACATAAGATAACAGAAGAAAAGGTCAAAAAAAGACATTCCTTTGGTTAATAAATGATAATGATTTATATTTGTGGTTTATGATTTATTAAGCGAGATAAAGTTACCTTTAAAAAGCTCTGTTTATTTTTTTAATTCGTAAATTTCACGAACGCCTTAAGGATTGATATTGATATTATTACCATTAAGTATCTTGTATTAAAATTTATTTTGGGATTGCAATAATGTTGACACTATCAATTTAAAATAAATCCATTCATTAACACTGATAAATCAGTTATATATTATTAAACCAAATAACATGGAAGTATGAAACAAAAAATGTTAAATCTAATCAAAAGCTTATTATTCACCTCATTGTGGATAATTGCCATGGGTGTGTTTGCTCAAACTAATATTAGAGGTACGGTTACCGATGCCGGTAATACGCCGATGATCGGTGTGAACGTTGTAGAAAAAGGAACTTTAAACGGCACGGTTACTGATATTAATGGAAATTTCACGTTAAATGTGGTTTCGCCAGGTTCCGTATTGGTATTCTCATATGTAGGATATATTACACAGGAAATAACTATTGGCGAAAGACGGCAGTTTACGGTTGTGATGCAAGAAGATTTAGAAAGTCTTCAGGAGATTGTGGTGGTAGGTTACAGTACTCAGGCTAAAAAAGATATTACCGGTTCGGTAACTGTGGTGAATACCAAGGATCTTTTGGCTGCAAGTGGTTCTTCTGCAACACAGCAGCTGCAAGGAAAAGCTGCGGGTGTGTATGTTGGCCAAACGGGTTCCCCCGGTTCGGCAACCATGGTTCGTATCCGGGGAATTAATACGGTGAATGATAATGGTCCTTTGTACGTTATCGATGGAGTATCTACCCGTAACCAGAACCTGAGCAGTCTGAATCCTAACGATATTGAAAGCATGCAAGTGTTGAAGGACGCATCTTCCGCTGCCATTTACGGGGCACAGGCGGCCAATGGCGTTATTCTGATTACCACCAAACGTGGAACGGCGTCAGGACAGCCAAAATTAACGTATGATGCTTATTATGGAGTTCAAAAAACAACCAAACGTTACGATTTGCTAAACTCCGCCGACCGGTTGGCGTTGGAGTGGGAGTCGCTACGCAACGCCATGTTGCTCCGTGGTGTACCTGCAGACAAAGCTATTCCCTATCATGCCCAATTTGGCGAATACCCGGAACCTCGTATCCCCAATTATCTTACGGTAACTGGAGCGAAAGGTGAAAATCAGGATATTAAGAACTATTCGTTCCCCGATAATCAAATGGTCCCTTTTTCAGATACCGATTGGTGGAGCGAAATTGACCGGGTAGCTCCCATTCAGAACCATCAGTTAACCTTGTCTGGGGGTAATGCAAAGGGAAAGTATTTGATGGGATTGAACTATTTCGATCAGCAGGGAACGGTGAAGTACTCTTATTACAAAAGATATCAAACCCGTTTGAACAGTTCATTCGATGTTCGCCCCTGGTTGCGTTTTGGTGAAAATTTGCAATATACTTGGACAAAAGATGTTGGTCTAAACACCAATTTTAACGAGGCAAACCCATATTCATGGACATACCGTGCCTCTCCCTGGGTTCCGGTAAAGGATGAATTCGGAAATTGGGCCGGTTCGAAAATCAATGGAACCGGAAATTTCATTAACGTTGTTGCTCAGGAATACAGGAACAAAGATAATTATTGGAGCAATTCGAGAATCTTTGGTAATTTTTGGGGTGAAGTGGATTTAATAAAAGAATTGATGTTCCGGACGAATTTTGGTGTGGATTACACCAATCGTTATTATTACCGAATGAGTAAAAAGAATCCCGAATTTTCCGAAAGTCCGGGAACGAATAATTTGGAAGAGCGTTCGGAATTTAACTTCAGGTGGGTGTGGACCAATACCTTGACATATAATAGGGTGTTTGACGACATTCATTCGTTAAATGTGATCTTGGGATCGGAAGCCATCCGTGACGGGCTTGGACGCGGTATGAGCGGACAGCGGTTCGGATATTTGTATGAAGACAATATCAATACCTGGACGCTAGGGATGGGAGAAAGGAATGATCAACGAGAAAATGATTCATGGTACAACGGTGAATTTGCTCTCTTTGGAATATTCGCCCGTGCCGACTATTCATTTAAAGACAAGTACCTACTTACGGGAATCGTTCGCAGAGATGGAGTTTCCCGGTTTGCTAAAAAAAACAGATACGGTACTTTTCCATCGGCATCTTTGGGCTGGCGTGTATCGGAAGAACAATTTATGGAGGGAACAAGAGACTGGTTGGACGATTTGAAATTGCGTATTGGTTATGGAATTACCGGTAATTCCGAGATGGCCCGAACCACTAACTACGCGATGGAGTTTACAACCTATCCCCGAGCCACAAATTATGA